>JBPCJV010000298.1:0-7217 GCA_051004925.1 Acidimicrobiales bacterium
GGGCGACACCGCGAACGAGCTGCTCGGGCGGCGCCTGCGCCTGGTGGCCCTCCTCGAGGGCCGGGACCTGGCCGCCTTCGACGCCGAACTCGAAGCCTTCGCCATTACCGCGCAGGGCTTGGGCCACGCCCGGGTCAGCTGGTGCGTGCCGCTGTGGCGGGCGACCCGGGTGCTGCTCCAAGGCCGCTTCACCGAGTGCGGGCGACAGAATGCCGACGCGGCACGCGTCGCCCGGCAAGCCGGCCTCGCCGCGGCCGAGCGCCACTGCACCGTGCAGCTCTTCGGTCTGCGCCGGGCCCAGGACCGCGTCGTCGAGCTGGAGGCCCTCGCCCGCTCCCTGGCCGCGGCGCCGACCGACGGCGGCGATTCCGGTGCCACCGTCGCCTGCCTCCTGGGTCTGCTGGGACGCGACGGCGAGGCTCGCACCGCGCTGAGCCGGCTGGCGCTCGACGGGTTCGCCGCCGTCGCCCTCGATTCCCGGTGGCTGGCCACGATGGTGGAGCTGGCCGAGCTGGCCGCCACCCTCGACCAGAAGCGTGAGGCCGGCGGCCTCTACGAGATGCTCCTCCCCCACGCCCGCCTCTTCGCCGTCGAGGCCGAGGCGGCCGACTGTCACGGGTCGGTGTCGCGCTCCCTGGGGCTCCTGGCCCACACCCTCGGTCGTTGGGACGAGGCCGACACGCATTTCCGCCGCGCCCACGACGACAACTCCGCCGCCGGTGCGCCCCTCCTGGTGGCTCACACCGGACGCCAGTGGTCGGCGCTCCTCCGGGCGCGCGACGTGGGACGCGACTGGGAGCGCGGCCTGGAGCTGCTGACCGAAGCCGAGGCCGTCTACCGCCGTCTGGGCGTCGATCGCCTGGCCGACGACGCCCGCCAGGTGCTGGCCCGGTCGCACGAGCCTCCCGCACGCGAGCGCCAGGGATCCGGCAACACCTTCCACCCCGAGGGCAGGGAGTGGGTCCTGTCCTACGGCGGGGTCGAGGTCCGCCTCGCCGACAGGCTGGGCCTGCACGACCTGGCCGCACTCCTCGCCAACCCGGCCCGGAGCTTCCACGTCACCGATCTGGCCGCCGGCATCTTCGTCGGCGGGGTGGGCCAGGCCGGACAAGCGGCGCCGGCGACCGCCGCGGGAGGCGGCAACGGTGTCGGCGTCGAACTCGAGGCCCGGGCCCGCGACGAGTGTCGGGCCCGCCTCGCCGAGCTCGACCACGAGCTGGCGGAAGGCGGCCACGACCGCGACCCGCTGCAGGTGTCGCTGGCGTGGGCCGAACGGGACAGCCTGGCGGCCGAGCTGGCCGCCCTGGGAGGCACCCGGGCCGCCGACGACGACCCTGTCGAGCGGGCCCGTCGCACGGTCAGCATGAGGATCGGCCTGGCCCTCGACCGCATCGACGCCGCCCACTTCACCCTCGGCCGCCACCTCCGGCATTCAGTCCGCACCGGCATGTTCTGCCCCTCCGAGCCCGAGATGCCGACCACCTAGCCACCCCTCCGCCCGGGCCCGTAGCCGCCAATCGTGGCCCACGTCCGCTACGGCACGCCGGCCGGCCGCTGGGTGATCGCCGCCACCGTCGCCGGGTCGGGCATCGCCTTCCTCGACAGCACGGTCGTCAACGTCGCTCTCCCGGAGTCCGCCGGCCTGTGCGTGGTGGGCGGGCTGATCGCCTTCCTCACCGTCCGGCGGGCGGCGGTGGTGGGACCGGTCGTCCAGCCCAGCGTCTCCCATGCCTGCGCGGACGCGGCGGTGTGCGAACGCGTCGCCTCGTGACTCCTGGCATCCTGGTCGCACATGCCGCCTGACGCGAATGCGGGGCCTCCCGAACATCGCCTTCTGGACAGGCTCGCCTCACTCGAGCTCGTCGGCCGGGCGGCGGTCGGCTGCAATGCGGCCACCGGCCTCGTCGAGGCCGCAGGCGTCGTGCTCGACGCAGTGTGCGACATCACCGGCTGGCCCGTGGGCCTGCTCTGGCTGGTCGACGACGACGCCCGGCCGTCACCGGTCCCGACAGTGGTGTGGACCGCCGCGGGCCCGCCGGCCCGGCAGTGGCGGGGCTCGGCTCAGGCCCGGCGCGACGCTGCCGCCGGCCGGCGCGGTTGGGACCACGGGTCCCTCGCCCTTCCGGTGCAGTTGGACACGGGTGTGGCGGCGTTGGTGGAGTTCCTCACCGACGACCGGCGGCCTCCCGACGAGGACCTGCTCGAGGTCATGGGCCGGGTGGCCGACCAGCTGGCGCGGGTGATGGAGCGTGAGCGACCCAGCGTGGCCGAGCGTGAGCGAACCCATGTGGCGGAGCCCGAACGTGCGCCAACCGTCCGCCCGTCGTCGGTCACGGGCCGGGACCCGCTCACGGGGCTGGCCGACCGCTCCGACTTCCACGCCCGCCTCGACGCCGCCCTGGCACGCGTGCCCCCACCCGGTGCCGCGGTGACGGTGCTGTACTGCGACCTCGACCGCTTCCGGTCGGTGAACGACGGCTATGGCCACGCGGTGGGTGATCGCGTCATGGCGGCCCTGGCTGACCGCCTGGGCCGGCACCTCCCACCGGGCGCCACCGTGGCCCGCATGGGCAGCGACGAGTTCGCCGTGCTGGTGGAAGGCGTCGGCGGCGGTGAGGTGGACGCCCTGGCCCGGCGCATGCAGGAGGCCTTCGCCACCCCCTTCGCGGTGGGCGCCGTCGAGCTGTGGGTGACGGCGAGCATCGGCGTGGCCGTCGCCATCGGCGAGGCCGTGTCCGATGTCGTCCTGCGGGAGGCGAGTACCGCCCTCGACTGGGCCAAGCGGCGCGGCCGGGGCCGGATGGTGGTCTTCGACGAGGACATGCGCGCCGCCGCGCCGTGGAGCACGGTGACCGAGCACGAGCTGCGGGAGGCGGTGACCGCCGGCCAGCTCCGTATCCGCTACCAGCCCATCGTCGACCTATCCGGCGGCGAGCTGGTCGGCGTCGAGGCTCTGGTCCGCTGGCAACACCCCTCACTGGGCCAGCTGCGACCCGCGGATTTCATCCCCCTCGCCGAGGCGAGTGGTCTCGTCGTGCCCCTCGGTGCATGGGTGCTCGGCACGGCGTGCCGCCAGGCGCAGGAGTGGCAGCAGTCGGCCGGAGGCCATCGTCCGCTGATGCTCACGGTCAACGTGTCGGCCCAGCAGTTCGCCGAGAAGACGTGGGTACCGGAGGTGGCCGCCAGCCTGGCCGAGGCCGGGTTCCCCGCGGAGCGCCTGGTGCTCGAGATCACCGAGAGCGCCCTGATGGACGACACCGAGGCCTCGGCCCGCACGCTCGGCGACCTGCGCGCCCTCGGCGTCCGGCTGGCCATCGACGACTTCGGCACCGGCTACTCGTCGCTCGCCTACCTGCGGCGCATGCCCGTCGACTTCCTGAAGATCGACAAGGCCTTCGTCGACGGCGTCACCGGCGACGCCCACGAGTCCGCCCTGGCCCGGGCCCTCGTGAAGCTGGCCGCCACGCTGGGCCTCACGGCCATCGCCGAGGGCATCGAACGGGCCGAGCAGGCACGCGTCCTGGCGGCCGTGGGATGCGACCTCGGTCAGGGCATGTGGCTGGGCCCGCCGGAACCACCAGAGGCAATCACCTCGCGCCTGGCCTGAGTGGCGGCCGGTCCCCTGCGATGGCGTTGACGGCAGTTAGAGGTGCTCTGCCGCGGCGGCCTGGACGGTGGTGGTGATCGCCCCCCAATCGGCGCCCGGCAGGCGGGTGACGGTGACGAAGTCGTTCACCCCGAACAGCGATCCCACGCCGCCACCGGCGAAGACCGCGGCCGCGAAGGCGTTGTCGGCGGCCGCCTCCGCGTTGGGAAAATTGATCGTGGCCGGAAGCTTCACGTCGAGCGTGTACTTCATGGCGTTGGGATTGGGGGTCGGGGTGGGGCTCGCGGTTGCCATCGGGAAGGGATCGTAGGCCACCGGCGGTACCGTGGCATTCGTGGCCAGCGAGGACCCCACGGCGCGCTTCGCCGAGCTGGTGCAGGGCCCCGAGGAGGAGCTACCCCTCGACGAGGCCGCACTCCTGGTGGCCGCCCACGCCTATCCCGACCTCGACATCGGTTTCGAGCTGGGGCTGTTGGACGGCCTGGCCGAGCGCTGCCTCCAGCGCGACCTGGAAGGCTGGCGCCGGTGCCTGTTCGACGAGCTGGGTTTCACCGGCAACGTCGCCGACTACTACGACCCGGACAACTCGTTCCTCAACCAGGTGGTGCGCCGGCGGGTCGGGCTTCCCATCACCCTGTCGGTGCTCGGACAGGTCGTGGGGGCGCGCATGGGGCTGCGGCTGGCAGGGGTCGGGCTCCCGGGCCACTTCCTGCTGCGCCACGACCCGGCGACCGGTCCGCCGGCGTTCGTCGACCCCTTCGCCGGCGGGCGGCTGCTCGACCGCGACGGGTGCATCGAGCGGTTCAAGGCCGTCAATGGGCTCGACGCCCCCTTCGTGGACTCCTACCTCGACCCCGTCGGGCCCCGCGCCATCCTCAGCCGGATGCTGGCCAACCTGCGGGCGATCTACGCCGCCCGCGGAGCCGTCGACAGCCTGGCCTGGGTGTTCGCCCTGCGCCTGTCCATCCCCGGGACGCCCGCAATCGAGCGGCGCGAGCTGGCGCGCGTCCTCGGGTCGACGGGTCACTTCGTCGAGGCCGCCGAGGTCCTGGAGGACATGGCCGAGGCCCTGCCCGACATGGAGGACGAGCTGGAGGCCGAGGCCCTGGCCCTCCGGGCCCGGCTCAACTAGGAGCCGCGCAGCTACCGCACCCGACTCTCAGCAAACTCACACGACTCTCAGCAAACTCACAGCGGAACCGACCAGCATGGAGGGGTGACGAAGATGGACAAGACGCGGATCCTGGTGGTCGACGACGAGCCGAACATCACCGACCTGGTCGGCACCGCCCTGCGTTACGAGGGGTTCGAGGTGGAAGTGGCCGCCGACGGGCGGTCGGCCCTGGCCAAGGGCCAGTCGTTCCGCCCCGAGCTCATGGTGCTCGACGTGATGCTCCCCGACCTCGACGGGTTCGACGTCGTCCGGCGCCTGCGCAACGAGCGCCTGCCCTTGTCGGTGGTCTTCCTGACCGCCCGCGACGCCACCGAGGACAAGGTCAACGGCCTCACCCTGGGCGGCGACGACTACGTGACCAAACCCTTCAGCATCGAGGAGCTGGTGGCACGCATCCGGGCCGTGCTGCGCCGCACCCGCGGCGACGACGTCGGCGGCTCGGCCCGCCTGTCGTTCGCAGACCTGGAGATGGACGAGGACACGCGTGAGGTGTGGCGCGGGGAGATGCGGGTCGAGCTCACCGCCACCGAGTTCAAGCTGCTCCGCTACCTGCTGCTGAACGCCCGCCGTGTGCTCTCGAAGGCCCAGATCCTCGACCACGTGTGGGAGTACGACTTCGACGGCGACGCCAACGTGGTCGAGACCTACATCAGCTACCTGCGCAAGAAGGTCGACCAGGTGGAGCCGCGCCTGATCCACACCGTGCGCGGCGTCGGGTACACCTTGCGCCTCCAGAACGGGTAGCGACATTGTCGCTGCGGAGCCGCCTGCTGCTCGTCGTGCTGGGACTGGTGACCGTCGGCTTGGCCGCCACCAACTTCGTCACCTACCAGGCCCTGCGCTCCTTCCTGCTCAACCGGGTCGACCAGCAGCTCATCGACGCCCGCGAACCGGTGATGCGCCGGTCGCCGGTCACGGAGGCGCTCGTTCCACAGGGCACGTACGCGGCGATCATCGGCGCCGACGGAACCGTCGAGAGGGCCGGACTGGCCAACTACCCGGACCAGGTGCCCGGCCGGGTCCAGCCCGACCTCGCCGGGCGGGACCTGTCACGCAACTCGATGTTCACGGTGGGCAGCACCAGCGGCTCGGGCACGTACCGGGTCCGGATCACGTCTCTCGACGGCGACCCGGGCCGCCACCTGCTCATCGCCATCCCTCTTGGCGACGTCACCCAGACCCTGAACCGTCTCCTGTTCATCGAGGCGCTGGCGTCCGGGCTCATCGTCGTTCTCGTGGGCGGGGCCGCCCTGGTGCTGGTGCGGGCCGGGCTGCGCCCGCTGGAGGACATCGGCGAGGTGGCGGGATCCATTGCCGAGGGCGACCTGAGCCGGCGGGTGCCGCTGGCCGAGTCACGCACCGAGGTGGGCAGGCTGGGCCTTTCCCTCAACGCCATGCTGGGTCAGATCCAGGCGGCCTTCCAGGCCCGTCAAGCGTCGGAGGCGCGTCTGCGGCGGTTCGTGGCCGACGCCTCCCACGAGCTGCGTACTCCGCTCACGTCCATCCGGGGCTACGCCGAGCTCTTCCGGCGGGGCGCGGCCGAGCGGCCCGGCGACTTGGCCAAGGCCATGCGCCGCATCGAGTAGGAGGCGTCGCGGATGGGCGTCCTCGTCGACGACCTGCTGTTGCTGGCCCGCCTCGACCAGGGCAGGCCCCTGGAGCGGGCGCCCGTCGACCTCGTGCGGGTGGCGGCCGACTCGGTCGACGACGCCCGAGCCGCCGCGCCCGAGCGGTCGATCCGCCGCCAGGCCCCCGAGCACCTGATGATCAGCGGCGACGAGCTGCGCCTGCGTCAGGTGGCCGGCAACCTCCTGGCCAACGCGTGCCAGCACACGCCGGCCGACACAGCGGTGGTGGTGCGGGTCTCGACCGACGGGGGCGACGCCGTGCTGGAGGTCGCCGACCGGGGGCCGGGACTCGACGAGGCGGCGGCCCAGAAGGTCTTCGAGCGCTTCTACCGGGCCGACCCGTCGCGCGCCCGATCCGGGAGCGGGAGCGGGCTGGGTCTGTCGATCGTGGCCGCCATCGCCGGGGCCCATGGGGGCCGGGTGAGCGTGGACTCCACGCCCGGAGCGGGCGCGTGCTTCCGGGTCACCCTGCCGGTGCAGGAGACACCGGGGGTCGAGGAACCCGGGTGGGACTCCCGGACCGCAGACGAGGACGTGGATGCGGGCGCGGCCGCGTCCGGCGACGACGAGGCCGACATCCCGGCCGGCACCGATCCCGGCCACGAGACCTCCGACCCAACCGACACCGGGGTTGCGCCGTCCGGGTCTCCATGGGCCCGCCCACCCGCCGGCTGACTTCCGCTCAGAGGGCCGCCGCGCCAGGGCTCAGCGCTCGATGACGATCGGCCCCTCCACGGCGCGGCCGTCGGGCGCGCGCCGGGCGATCGGGCGGGGCCCGGCGCCCGGCTCGGTCGGCCCGAAGGCCGTG
>JBPCJV010000299.1:0-3700 GCA_051004925.1 Acidimicrobiales bacterium
GTCGTCGGCGAGTGCTCCTGCTGGAAAGGCTGCCAGTTATCTCGATCCCCTGTACGTTGGGTGACGGCAAGTAGGAGGACGGTAAGTAGGCCTCGCCGCCCCACGTCAAACCTCAGTTACGAGAATGACTCTCGACTGGCGACCTGGTCGGACCCGCGGCACCGCGGAGACAGCGCCGTCCCCGTACTATCGGTGCCGTGAGACGCACAGTGATGACGATGGCGATCGCCATGGCGGCCGTGGCCCTGGTGGCGCTGCCCCCGGCGGGTGCCGCCACCCCTCGGCTGCCCGACCTGGGCATGGCCTCACTCGCCGACTTCCGCATCGAGACGCCCCCGGGCCAACGGCTCCTGCGGTTCACCGCCCTGGTGGTGAACGTGGGCGCCGGGCCGTTCGACCTCAAAGGCGTCCGGAAGAACACGACCGTGACCGAGATGAGGGTGAAGCAGCGGCTGTTCAACGACGACGGCACCAAGTCCACCCTGGCCACGAGCGCCACGATGTTCTACGCGGGTGACGGCCACGACCACTGGCACGTGAGGGACCTCCAGCGCTACACGATCCATTCCATCGGCACCGACACCGAGCTGAGCGCCGGCGCCAAGACGGGGTTCTGCTTCTTCGACGGTGTGGCCTACCGCCTCTCCCTGCCCAGGGCCCCGCAGCGGCCGCGGTACTCGAGCTGTGGCGCCAGCGCCTCGACCACGGTGAGCATGGGGCTGTCGGTGGGGTGGGGCGACGTGTACCCCTGGAACCTTGCCTTCCAGTGGATCGACATCAGCGCCCTTCCGGCGGGCGACTACATCGTGCGGGCCAAGGCCGACCCCAAGGGCCTGTTCACCGAGGCCAGCAAGGGCAACAACGCCACTTGGACGAAGATCCGGATCGGGGCGACCAACCAGGTGACGGTCCTCGAGCAGGGCCCCGCCGCCTGACCGAGGGTCCATCCACGAGCGACGAGGTCGCGGCGGCCGGGAGTCCCGCGTCGGTCGTTCTCATCGCAGTCTCGGTCGGACTCGCGTTTGCCGACGCGTCGGTGGTCGTCCTCGCCCTTCCGGCGCTCTACGGCACCTTCGGAGTCTCCCTCGTCGAGGTCTCGTGGATCATCACGAGCTACAACGTGGCCGTCGTCGTCGCCGCGGTCGCGCTCCTGGCCGCCCCGGTGCGGCCTCGGTGGCTCACCGCCTTCGGCTCGGCCGTCTTCGCCCTCTCGTCGGTGGCCTGTGGCGTGGCGCCGACGTTCGCCGTGCTCGTCGCCGCCCGCAGCGCTCAGGGACTGGGCGCGGCCTGTCTGCTGATCGGGTCCCTTCCGTTCCTGGTGGGGGTCACCGGCTCGGGAGGGCGGGCGCGTGCCGTCTGGGGGTACGCCGGGGCGGCGGGGGTGGTGGTCGGTCCTGCGCTCGGAGGTGTGCTCACACAGGTGCTCGGCTGGCGCAGCATCTTCTGGGTGCAGGCCCCGGTGGCCGCCCTCGCCCTCGCCGCCGCCCTCCGCCACCGCACGCCGGGGGAGGACGAGGATCCCGGCCGGGTCGCGCTGCGGGCGGGCATGGCCGGGGTGGGCTTCGTCCTGCTGTTCGCCTCCCTGGTCGGGGCGCTGTTCCTCTCTGTGCTCCTGTTCATCGTCGTGTGGGGGTACAGCCCGCTGGAGAGCGCCCTGGTGGTGAGCATGCTCGCGGTCGGGACCGTCGCCATGGGTCCCCTCGAGCGGGCCCTGCCGCCTTGGATGGCCGCGCTCGCCGGGGGGTGGACGCTCTCCGGTGGACTGTTGGGTCTGGCCTGGTTGCCGGCGACCAACGCGGGGTACGCGGCCGTCGCCCTCGGACTGTGTGGCTGCGGCTTCGGCCTGCTGAACGCGGTACTGGAGCGGCGCTCACTGCCGGCCGGGAACGGCCTGCGGCGACCGGGGAACCTGGTCATCGGGGCCAAGCACGTGGGTTTCGTCCTCGGCCTCCTCGTCGTCTCCCCGGCCCTGGCCGGCGACCTCGTCACGGCCACCCGGGCCGCCACCACATCGGCAGGGGCCGTCATCCTCGACGCACCTCTCGACCTCACGGTCAAGGTGCCGTTGGCCCTCGACATGAAGGACCTGGTCGGCGGCGCGCCGCGGGGTGAGATACCCGATCTCCGGGGCCCGTTCGACCGGCGGGCCGGAAGCGGCCAGGCGGTCACCGAGACGCGCGACGCGGTGACGGGTGTCGTCGAGGCCACGATCACCCGTGGGTTCCGGCCGTCGTTCACCGCCGCCGCGCTGTTCGCAGGGATTGCCACGATCGTGGCCCTCGGCCTGGTCGTGGTGCGAGAGCCGACATGAGACGGCCCGTCGCCGTGATCGTTGCCGCGGCCCTGTGTGCCGGCACCGCCGGCCTTCTGCTGGTCGAGCGGTCGTCGGGCGCCGCCAGCTACGGGTCCCGGCGCGCCGGCTCCCCGTGCACGGCGCCCGCCGACCCCTTCCCCGGCGGTGGTCTCGACGCCACGGTGCAGCGCATCGCGCTGTCGGGGCTCAACGGTGCCGCGTGCGAGCTGGGCACGACACGGGAGGAGCTCTTTCTCTCCCTCGCTCCCAACAGCGGGTTCGACGACGTGGACTGGGACCGGCCGACGGCCGAGGCGGCCCTGCGGAGCGGCTTCGAGCGGGCGATCGACGACGCCGTCGCGCGCGGCTCGCTCCCGGGGTGGGCGGCGTCGGTCCTCCGGGTGATCGTCCAACGGGCGCCCGTCGACCTGCTCCTCAAGGGCATCGACCTCCTGCCGTTCGGGTAGCCCAATGGCGGTGCAGGTCGTGAAAGCGCGGCGCAAACCCACGGGTGCCTGGCTGACCCCACCACTCGTCATGCCGGAGTAGGGAGAGCGGAGGGAGTGGGATTCGAACCCACGGTACCCGGAGGCACAACGGTTTTCGAGACGCTAGCGAAACACACTCCCACCAGGCCAAACGTCCTCTACGGAAGCCTACGGAACGTCACATGGGCGGCCTACAGCCCTAGGTAGGCCGGGAACACTTGTACGGCGACGGGGGAGAGCAAGCATCAGGAAGGACTGCTCCTGGTGGCGTCGTGGGCCTCTCGTGGGTGGTCCGCTCAGCGGTCGCAACGTCCCGGTACGGTGGCGAGAGTGGACGGAACCTCCATCATCGTCGCCGGACTCACCGGGTTGGGAGCCGGGGCCATCGGAAGCCTCGGTGCTCCTTGGGCCGCTTGGGGTGTTGAGAAGCGACGAGAGGAACGAACCCATCGACGGCAACTCATTAGTACTTGGCGCACCATGGTCGCTCGTCGCTATCAAGATGAATCCTTGGATTCAAGCATTTTGGATGATCCGGACTTCCTCTCGCTTCGGGCTCAGATGGACCAACAACTGCTAGAAGAACTGGAAACCGCAGGATATTCTGTACATTTCAGAGAAGGCGCACAAGGGATTCTGGCCCGCTGGGACTTGAACGTTGTCGCATCCGAGATAGACAAGATCGAAAAGAAGTGGAAGTTAGAGTGACGCCAATAACCGAGCGAACTCGGGAAGGCCACGACCTCGGAGGACTCGGGTCGAGTGGAAAGAGCACGGTTCCGGCCAGCCTCTAGCCCGGCGGGCGGCTCCGACGACGTTAGAACCCGGCGGCATGAGCTTGGTCGTCGGCACTCTCCTCCGTCGTGGAGCCGGTGGTCACGTAGTCGATGGCATGGCCGATTTCGTGAGCCACGACGTA
>JBPCJV010000300.1:0-10493 GCA_051004925.1 Acidimicrobiales bacterium
CCCACACCCTGTACGAGCAGGGCCGCCGTACCTACCGGGTGGCGTCGTGCCGCTGCCTCGGCTATCTGACCCCTGGGCCCGCCGGCCCGGGCGAAGCCCAAGAGGCAGTGACAGCGGCGCCCGCAGAGGTGGGGTTCCGCAAGCCCAAGAGCCTGCCCACGCAGTTCTCCCGGGTCGTCGCCCCCGAGGCGGCCGACTTCGCCTTCCTCCGCTCGCGCATGGGCGACCTGCCCTTCGGCCTCTTGCGCTCGGGCGAGACCCTCGTCGACATCGAGGTGGGGATCTCGGGCGCGAGCCTGGCCACTCACGTGGGCATCTTCGCCACCACGGGCATGGGCAAGTCGAACCTGCTCAAGGTGATGGCCGGCGGCGTCATGCGGGCCCAGGGCCGCTACGGGCTGCTCCTCGTCGACCCCCACGGCGAGCACCGCACCGAGCTGGCCCGTCATCCGTGGGCCGCCACCCGCCTGCGCACCTACGCGGCCCGGTCGCTTCCCGGCACGTCGAGCCTGCGGGTGGGCCTGTCCGAGCTCACCGTCGACGACCTGCGTACCGCCTACGAGTGGAGCCGTCCGCAGGAGGAGGCGCTGTTCGAGCTGGAGCGCCACTACACGGCGTCCTCGGCGGCTTCGCCGAACAGCGACGGCCTGGCCTGGCTCCTGGCGTTCGCCCAGGTCGACGACCTGCCGGGCTTCCGCGAGGTCGAGATCAACAGCCGGGTGGCGTTGAACACGCTGCAGGTGGTGCACCGGCGGGCCCGGCGCATCGTGGAGCTGCCGTGCATCGCCGCCGACGCCCACGTGTCGGTGGGCGACGCCGTGCTGCGCGACCTGCGCGAGGGCAAGGTGGTGCTGGTCGACGTGAGCGGGCTGGGGTCCACCGAGGGGGTGCTGGTCGCGTCGTTCCTCACCCGGCGGGTGCTCGACGAGTGGTCGTCGCTCTACCTCGACGACCCCGAGGCCCACAAGCGCCTGCCCGTGGTGGCCATCGTGCTGGAGGAGGCCCAGCGGGTGCTGGGGGCCCGGAACGACCGTGAGTCCAACGTGTTCCCGCGGGTGGCGCGCGAGGGTCGCAAGTTCAAGGTCGGGCTGTGCGCCGTCACCCAGCAGCCCAAGCTCCTCGACGACGAGCTGCTGAGCCAGTTCAACACCTTCTTCATCCTGGGCCTGGCCGACGAGAAGGACCGGTCGATCCTGCGGGCCTCGTCGAAGCAGGACATCAGCGCCCTCGGCCCGGAGATCCAGACCCTCATGCCGGGGGAGTGCCTGCTGGCCAACCTCGAGGCGCCCTTCGCCCTGCCGGCACGCGTTCACCTCTACGACGACGTCGTGCGCGACTGCCCACTCCCACCCGAGCCCCGACCCTCGGCACCGGTCAACGCCGGCGCCTTCGTGGACTGATGGAGGAACCGGTTCGATGAAGGTCGCGGCCATCGGCGACGCCCACCTCTGGCGCTCGTACTACTCGTTCACCTCGCCCGACGGGGTGAACCGGCGCGAGCTCGACTTCGAGGAGTCGTTCACCAGGGCAGTCGACCTGGCCCTGGCCCAGCAGCCCGACCTCATCGTGTGGTTGGGCGACGTCTTCGATCACCCGCGGCCCACCTACCGGTCGTTCCGCGTGGCCCAGCGGGCCCTCACCCGGATCCGCGAGCACGGCGTGGTCGTGGTGGTCATCACCGGCAACCACGACACGCCGCGGCTGCCGGGCACGGGGAGCCCGTACTCGGCGCTGGCCGACACCTTCGGGGAGTTCCACTTCGCCCACCGCATGGCCTACGAGCGCTTCGACCTCCCCGGCCTCGCCGTGCACGCCGTGCCCCAGATGCTCACGGTGGAGGCCAGCCTCGATGCCCTGGCCGAGGCCGACCGCAACCGCAGCGGCGACCGCACCAACCTCCTCCTCACCCACCCGCGGGTGCCCCAGGTGGAGCCCCGCCACGCCGACATCAACGAGATCGAGGTCGATGCCGGGCTCCTGCGGTCCGACCTGGTGCTCCTCGGCCACTACCACTTCCACACCAAGGTGGCCAAGGGCATCTGGTACGCCTGCTCCACCGACACCTTCTCGTTCGCCTACGACCCCGACGTGCCCAAAGGCATTGCCGTGCTCGACACCGATACGGGCGAGTTCCGCCACGTGCCCCTCGACGGCCAGCGCCGCCTGGTCACCCTCGACAGCGTCCACGCCCTCGGCCTGTCGCCGGCCGAGGTGGGCGCGCTCGTACTCGACCGGGCCTCGACGGTGCCCGAGGGCTCGGTGGCCCGGCTCTACGTGGAGGGCGTCGACCCCGAGGCGTGGCGGCTCATCGACCTCGACGCCGTCCGCCAGGTGGCCGGCGCCGCCCTGTTCCTCAAGATCGAGCCGACCTTCGCCGGCACCACCAGCGAGGTGCAGCTGGTGGCCCTCGACGCCATGCCCGCGCAGTGGGCGCGCTACGTCGACCAGCAGGTCGACCTCGTCGGCTACGACCGCGAGCGCCTGCGCGACCTCGGCACCCAGTACCTCTCCCGCGCCGTGGAGGAGGCCCTTGACTGACAAGGGACCCGAAGTCGTGAGAGTGGCCGTCTGATGGTGGCACCCTGATGCGGGTCACCCGGGTGTACCTGCAGAACTACCGGGTGTACGAGGAGCCCGTCGACCTGGAGATCCCGCCCGGGTTGGTGGGCATCTACGGCCCCAACGGCTCCGGCAAGTCGTATCTGGTGGAGAGCCTGCGCTTCGCCCTCTACGGCAGGTCGCGCACGGCCAACGAGGAGGTGCGCACCGCCGACGTGAAGGCCGAGTGCGTGGCCGAGATCGAGTTCGAGCACGAGGGCCATCTCTACGTGGTGCGCCGCACCGTGAGCGGGGCCAACGCCACGATGAAGGCGTCGGCCTTCGCCAACGGCCTGCAGGTGGCCGAGGGCGTCCGCGACACGTCGCGCTACGTCCAGTCGATCCTGGGCATGGACGACACCGCGTTCCGGGCGTCGGTGTTCGCCGAGCAGAAGCAGCTGTCGGCGTTCAGCAGCCAACCGCCGAGCGAGCGGCGCCGCCTGGTGCTCCAGCTCCTCGGCATCACCCCGCTCGACGTCGCCCGCGACAACGCCCGGCGCGACGCCCGCCAGGCCGACGCCCGGCACCAGGAGATGCGGGCCGTGCTGGTCGACCTCGTCCAGCTGGCTCAGCAGGTGGCGCAGTCCGAGGAGGCGGCCGCGCAGTTGGTGGAGGCCGCCGTCACCGCGGAGATCGAGGCGGTGGCGGCCAAGGGCAACCTCGACGTGGCCTCGGCCCGCCACGACGAGCTCGACGTCCTGCGCCAGGAGCACGCCCTCCTCCAGGCCGAGGCCAAGTCGGTGGCCACCACACGCGAGCGGGCGTCGGCCACCGTCGACCGCCTGGCCGCCGAGCTGGCTGCGCTCGACGCCTCCGCCGCCCGGCTGTCGGGGTTGGAGGCGGAGGCCGAGGGGTGGCGGGAGGCCGAGGGCCGCCTCCGGTTGGTCGAGGCCGTCGTGGCCGCCGCCGCGGTCGTGGAGGCCGCGGCGGTGCCCGTCGCACCACAAGAGCCCGACGAGGAGGGCACCGAGGAGGTCCGGCTGGCCGGCGAGACGGCCCGGGCCGAGCTGGCCGCGGTCAACGGGCGCCTCGAGGGCGCCCGGGCCGAGCTGGCGAGGGCGCACGACACCGTCGGCCGGGCCGCCCAGCTCACCGGCGAGGCCGACTGCCCGTTGTGCGGCCAGGCCCTCGGCGACGCCTACTCCGAGGTGCAGGCCCATCGGGCGTCGGAGTTGGCCGAGGCCCAGGCCCGGGTAACCGAGCTCGAGATCGAGCGGGCCCGGCTGGCCGCCTTGGCCACCGACCTGGTCCGCCGGGCCACCGAGGGCGCACGCGCCCTGCGCGACGCACGCGGCGCCTGGGAGGCCTACCAGCAGGCCACGGCGGAGCGGTCCCGGGCCCGACAGGCCCTGGCCGAGGCCGAGGCCGTCCTGGGCCGCACGGCCACGCCCGCCGAGCGGGCCGAAATGGCCGCCGAGGTGGAGCGCCGGCGCCGGGCGGCCGACGAGTGCCTGCGTCTGCGCGGTCGCCTGGAGCGGCGCGAGCAGGCGGTGGTCGAGCTCGACGTGGCCAACCTCCTGGTCGCCGAGAACTTCGGGCGCCTCGACGCCATCGCCGACAAGATCGCGTCGCTCGGGTTCCGCCCCGACGACCTCGACGCGACCCGCGCCGCCCGGCACCAGGCCCGCCTCGACACCGAGGAGACCGCGTTCCGGGCCCAGGCGGCACGGCTGGCGGCCACCGAGGCGAGGGCCCGGGCCGCAGCCGACCGGCAGCGGCTGGCTGATGCCGCCGAGCAGCACGCCCGGCTCGACCAGCTGGCCGACGAGGCCCGGCACCTGGGCCGTCTGGCCGAGCTGCTGAACGCCTTCCGCAACACCCAGGTGGCGGCCGTCGGGCCCCGCCTGTCCACCCAGGCCGCGGAGCTGTTCGGCGAGCTCACCGACCACGAGTACGACCAGCTCCACGTCGACCCCGACACCTTCGAGATCAAGATCAGCGACGCCGGCCTGCTCTACGGCATGGGCCGCTTCTCGGGGTCGGAGATCGACCTGGCCAACCTCGCCCTGCGCGTGGCCATCAGCGAGCACGTGCGCTTCCAGTCCGGCGGCGCCGTCGGCCTGCTCGTGCTCGACGAGGTGTTCGGCCCCCTCGACGACGACCGCAAGGACCGCATGCTCCTCGCCCTCGAGCGCCTGCGGGGCCGGTTCCGCCAGATCCTCGTCGTCACCCACGACACCGAGATCAAGCACCAGCTTCCCAACGCCATCGAGGTGGTGAAGCTCCCCGGCCGCCGGGCCACGGCCCGATTGGTTGCGGCCGGAGCCTGACGGTCTGGTACAACCAGGACCCATGGCCTGGATCTTCGACCTCGACGGTGTGCTGTGGCTGGGCGGCGACCCGATACCCGGATCAGCCGACGCTGTGGCCAGGGTCCGCGAGGCCGGCCACCGGGCGCTGTTCCTCACCAACAACTCCTCCCGACCGGTGCGCGACATCGTCGAGAAGCTCACCGGCATGGGCATCGAGGCCGACGCCGACTCGGTGGTCAGCTCGGCGCAGGCCGCGGCCAGCCTCCTCGAGGCTGATTCCACGGCCCTGGTGTGCGCGGGCGTGGGCGTCGAAGAGGCGCTGGAGGAACGCGGGGTGCGGGTCGTCGCCGAGGGCGAGGCCGACGCGGTGGTGGTGGGGTGGCACCGCGAGTTCGACTACGACCGCCTCACCGCCGCCTACCGCGCCGTCACCGGGGGAGCGCACCTGATCGACACCAACGACGACGCCACCTACCCCAGCCCCGAGGGCCCGATCCCCGGCGGTGGGGCCATCCTCGCCGCGGTGGTCACCGCCACCGGCGTCGAGGCCGAGGTGGCGGGCAAGCCCTACGAGCCGATGGCCGAGCTGGTGCGACAGCGGCTGGGCGCCGACCTCGAAGGCGCCGTCCTGGTGGGCGACCGTCCGTCGACCGACGGCCTCATGGCCCGGCGTCTGGGTGTGGACTTCGCCCTCGTGCTGACGGGTGTCACCGACGCCGAAAACGTGCCCGACGACCCCCCGCCCGAGCACGTGGCCGACGACCTGGCGAAGCTGGTGGACGACCTCATCGACTGATTCGCCGACGGCGGTCAGCGGTCAGGTGTCGGCACCTGACCGGAGGTCAGCTATCGGCATACACCCACGGGTCGCGGGTGAGGTCGCGCAGGCGCTCGGCGCAGGGGTCCGCCACTGCCGTGATGACCAGGGCGGCCTTGCCCGGCTTCTGCGGCCCGGTGACGTTCACGTCGTAGCTGCCGGGCACCTCACCGCACCCGGAGGTCTGCAGCTCGAGGCGGCCGGCCTGGAGGGTGAAGCGTCCGTTGGTGGCACCGCCGCCGTCGGGGACGATCGTGGTGATGGTGCCGTCGCCGCGCAGTTGCAGTACCGCGGAGTGGAGCGACCGGTAGATGCCCGAGACCTCGGCGGGGGCGTTCGGCGTTCCCGGCGCCGGCGGCTTGACGTTCTGCATGGCCAGCATCCGCTCCTTGGTGCCGCAGCCGGCGAGGGCCACGGCGACGACGATCAACGCCGCGCCTCGTCTGGTTGCGGTGGTCCTGCGCAGTGCTGCGGTTCTGCTGGTCATGCTCGGAATCGTTGCAAACAAAGGGGTTCAATGTCCAAGCGGCACGAAAACCCTTGTTGCACAAGGGAAATGCTTGACCTTGGGTGGCAGGTCGGTTCAGATGTACTTCGTGTGCCCAGGAGCGGAAGGTGACGGGTGAGCGGCTTCGGCCATCTCGGCGCCGGCCAGGAAGTCGGCACCGGTAACGAAGGCCACAAGGAACAAGGCCGTCAACGGCCGTCGAACAACGGGAGGCAACACCGATGAGCGCAGTCAAACGCACCGCTTCGGCGGCCAAGAAGACATCCGCCAAGAAGGCGCCGGCCAAGAAGTCGGCCGCGGCCTCCAAGAAGGGGCCGGCGAAGAAGACCGTCAGCGCCAAGAAGTCCCCCGCCAAGAAGTCGGCGGCCAAGAAGACCGTCAGCGCCAAGAAGTCCCCGGCCAAGAAGACGACGGCGAAGAAGTCGCCCGCCAAGAAGACCGCGGCCAGGAAGGCGCCCGCCAAGAAGTCTGCGGCCAAGAAGGCGACGGCGAAGAAGGCACCCGCCAAGAGGACCGCGGCCAGGAAGGCGCCCGCCAAGAAGCGCTAGCCGCCTCGGCTACAGGTCGCGCAGCAGCTTGAACCGCTCGGCGAACGTGAAACCGGCGGCCCGGCCGTGCTCGGCGGCCCGGTCGGCCATCTTCTGACGGAAGCGTTCGGTCTCCGCCGAAACCGAGGGGTCGTCGATCTGCATCGTGGAGCGGAACTGGCTGCGGTGGCAGAGGATGGAGGCGACCTTGGTCGTGAGGTGGTCGCTGATGTCCTCGACGTGGTCCGGTTCGTCGGCCTCCCACAACAGCAGCGTGGTGGGGCGGTGGGGTGGCGCAGCGAGCTCGGGGAAGAAGTGCGGGTCGCGCGCCGCCACGATGGCGTCGGTGAGGAGGAAGCCGGCGGCCCGGTGGTCGGGGTGGAGCCGGTAGCGCTTCCACGGGTCGTGACCCAGCACCACGTCCGGGCGGATGCGCCGGATCCACGACGCCACCTCCCACCGCTGGCGCAGGCCCGCCTCCAGCTCGCCGTCGGTCCACCCGCAGAACACGACGTCGCCGGCGCCGCCGAGGGCCAGCGACGCCGCCCGTTGCTCCTCGCGCCGGACGGCGACCAGCTCGGCCACGTCGGTGTCGGGATCCCACGAGCCCTTCGACCCGTCGGTGCACACCAGGTGGTGCACCGAGCAGCCCGCGGCCGCCCACTTGGCCAGCGTCCCCCCGCAGCCGAACTCGACGTCGTCGGGGTGGGCGGCCACGGCCAGCGCCCGGCCCGGGGTGGGCAGATCGGTTGGGCCGCTCATGTGGCCGTGGCCGCCAGGTCGGACGGCAGGTCGACGTCGCGGCCCAGCCTGGGCTCCCGCACCACGCGCAGGGCGAGTCCGAGGCGTCTGGCCTCGGCTCCGTGGCGGGCGAACGACCCGGGTCCGTAAGAGAAGGTGAAGCCCGTCCTCACGGGCACACACACGACGTTGGTGCCGTCGTCGCGCCGGTCGGGGACGATGGTGACGCCGGCGAAGGCCCCCACCCACGCCAGGTCGCGTGCGTCGGCCAGGTCGGCGTGGGCGACCACCACCCGCCGTGCCGCCTCGGTCGCCAACCGGTCGACGCCTGCCTCGACGGCCCGGTTGAGGCCGCGCTCGGGCTCCCACACGACCAGGGCGTGGTGGTCGCGGGCCCACGCCGCCACCTCGGTGTCGTCACACACCACCGCCACCGGCAACCGTCCCGCGGCGCGCAGGACCTGGGTGGCCATGCTTCGTGCCAGGGCGCGACGCTGACGCGCGTCGAGCGCAGGGGCCAGCCGCAGCTTGGCCTCGGTGAAGGCCTTCACGGGAAGGAGCACGGCCACCGGCCCCATTCCCAGGTTGTCGGCCACGTTTGAGTGTACGAGGCGCCGGGTCTCACAACTCGACGTCGCCCAGGCGGGCCGCCTCGTCGCGGGGCAGGAAGCCAATGGCGAGCGAGACCTCGTTGACGAGGGCCAGACCCTGGCGGGAGAACCGGAACGAGTAGGTCACGCAGCCACCGGGAAAGACGTAGAACCGCGTGCCGCGGTACCCGTCCACCACCGACTCGACCTTCTCGTAGCGGCGGGCGCCCTTCTCGTCTGTGGCGATCTCGGTGCTCCCCTGTGGGGCACCTCCCGGGCCGCCCGTCGGGCACGTCTCCCGGAGCTCCACCACGACGGCCCGGCTACCGGCACGGTCGGAGTCCAAGTCGAACGTCGACAGGCCGTTGCGGACGTCGATGTCGCGGAAGGTCCACCCCGCGGGCAGTACGGAGATGCACGGGATCATCGTGGCCGAGGGCACCGACTGGGCCATCAACACCAAGGTCTCGGTCTTGCGGCACCCGGGCAGGAGGCCGGCTTTGTACCGGGTCGCACACCCGGCGAGCGTCGACGCGGTGAGCACCGCCACTGCCAGGGCGGACCAGGTGCGCCGAGGCCCCGACACTCCGTTCTGACCGGAACGGCTACAGGTCCGGCTCACCGGACCTGGATCCCGCGGAAGGCGTTCATGATCCCGATCAGGGCCAGGGCGGCGCCGGCCAGCACGGCGGCGCTCAGTCCCAGGCGGCGCAGGCTCCAGTGCTGGATGCGGATCGGCGGGCGGTCGGGGGCCAGGGCCCGCAGGCGGCCGAGGATGTCGCGCCCGTCGGCCCGCAGCTGGGCCCGCAGCTGGGTCGGCAGGGTAATGCCGTGGGCCGCGGCCAGGGCCTCGGCCAGCTCGTCGTCGGAGAACAGCCGCTGGGCCCGGGCGTACACGCGGTCGGGGTCGCTGCGCAGGGCCAGGACCAGCATCATGTTGGCCAGGTCGACGGCCTGGCGCCACGGAGAGGGCCGCACCTCGGCGAAAGCCACGTCGACGAGCAGCACGGCGCCGTCACGCACCAGCACGTTGGCGGGCTTGATGTCGCGGTGGGCCAGCCCCGCGCTCCAAAGTTGCCGTACGACCTCGAGGCCGTCGTCGATGGTGGCGTCGTCGACTGTCACCTTGCCGATCTCGACGGCGCCGGTGAAGAACTCGGTGACGATGAGGTACTCCCGTTCGGGGGTGATCTCCACGAAGCCGAAGGGCTCGGGCACCGGAAGGCCGCTGGAGGTCATGATCCGAAGCAGGTAGTCCTCGTACTCCACCAGGCGGCGGACGGTGGAGTAGGTGGCCTCGTCCTCCAGGCGGCCGTAGAGGAGGGTGCGCCCCACCTTGTACCAACGGTCGGAACGGAGGTGGGCGGCGGTGTACACCTTGCCGAACAGGGTGGGCTGGTCGTCGCCGGCCGGGTGGATGAGCACGGGCGTCGAGCCCCACGAGCCCTCGAGGGCGAACGGCTCCACGGAGGCCGGGGTGATGCCCAGCTGTTCGACGAGGGCCTGGCGGATGGCCTCCCCTCGGCGACCGCCGACGTCGACGTGGGCGGTGCGTTGCCGGCGGTAGGTGATGGGGAAGGCGTCGACGGGGACGAGCAGCCGGAAGGCCACAATGGGGATCGCCACACCGATGATGCCGCCGACGAGGACGTCGGTCGGTCGCTCGACGCCGAGGTAGACCTCGGCGAAGGCGAGAAGCACCAGGGTGGAGAAGCACAGCCAGGTGACCGGCGACGTCCGCCTTGGGCCGGGCGGGGCGTCGGGCCCCCGGGCGACGCGCCAACGTCCCTGGGGGACGAGCATGTAGGCGGCGCCCCCGAGGGTGATGCCCAGCGCAACCATGGCGCGCGACGGGTGGGAGAAACCCCGCCAGTCGCCCAGGATCTCGATGCCCGCCGGACGGGGCCGGGCCACGACGATCTGGACCACCGAGGTCATCCAGATGGCGAAGAGGATGCAGCCGATGAACACGAGCACGTACCGGAAGCGACGGAAGGCCAGGGCGACGGCCAGGATGACGCCCTGGAGGACGAGCACCGTGGCGTCGGCGCCCAACCACTGGATGCAGCGCATGACGCGGGTGAGGCCCGGATTGCGCAGGTCGGTCACCCGGTCCAGCACGGCGCGGTCGATCACGTCGGTGCTCGGGCGGGCCTCGGTGAGGAACACCACGAACCAGAACAGGAGCACGATGCCACCCGCGGCGGCCCAGGCCAGACCACTGCGACGCAGGTCGACCGGCAGCGGCGGCGCCGCGCCCGATGGGCGTCGTCGGGTGGGAGTGGTGGCGGGCGGCTGGGCGTGTCCGTGGGACAATGCCGCCGTGCCGGGCCCCGCCTTACGCTCAGAGGGGCGCTCGGGGCCTCGCCGCCACCCTCTGGGCCCGAGCGGTCCCCTGAGCGGGATGTCGGGGGCGTCAGTCACGAGGGCACTTCGCAGGACGGCCCTGTGGCTGGTGGC
>JBPCJV010000301.1:0-5445 GCA_051004925.1 Acidimicrobiales bacterium
TACTACGTGAAGCCCTCGGTGCGCCAGGAGGTGGAGCTGACCCGCCAGGGGACGGCGGTGGTGCGCACGACCGTCGTCGTCGACAACCAGGCACCGGCCGACGCCCCCCCGTCGTTCGCCCTCGGCCCCGACGGCGTCACTCAGAGCGGGCCCGGCGACTACGTGGCCTGGCTGTTGCTCTGGGGGCCGGCCGGATCGTTGCAGGCGGGAGCCGTCGACGAGTCGGGGCTCAAGCTCTCCCAGCACGTGATCGACGTCCCTGCCGGCCAGCGCCGGGAGCTGACCTACGAGACCGTCATCCCGCAGGCCGTGAGGGACGGCCGCCTCGCTCTCCGCCTCGTTCCGCAGTCCCGGTTCGAGCCCGTCGACCTGCGCGTCGAGGTGCGGGCGCCCGGCTGGGACCTCGACGGCCCGACCACCTGGACGGGCCCGTGGGACCGGACCCTGAACCTCTCCTGGGGGGCGTCGCGATGAGCCGGAGCGGGGCGACCTCCGGGGATCGCGATTGTGCATTGATCGGGTGTGCAAACGGAGTAGCATCTGCCAAGCCCGATCAAAGGACCTTGCCATGAGGCGGATACTCTCCATAACGGCACTGATGGCGGTGCTCAGTGGCGCGGCGTTCATCGTCGCCCCCTCGGCCTCGGCGCAGTACCCCCCGCCGCTGTGCGCGGTCACGACCGGCACCCAGTTCGCCGGCGCTCACACGATCGGCACCACGTTCACGGCCGTGCTCACGCCGACGTGCGTCTTCACGCCCGGTGCGAGCGTCGACGTCACGGTGAACGGCCAAGCGGTGACGCCTCCCCCGAAGATCGCCGACGCCAGCGGCTCCGTGTCGGTCACCGTCTTCGTCGAGTCGGCCACCTCGCTCCTCATCGACGACCCGGTGCGAGTGGCCTCCCGGTGCGGGAGCAACACGATCGTGGCCACCGGCCCCTCTCAGGTCGCCCAGGCCAACGTCACCCAGTCGGCCACCTTCGACGTCCTGTGCCCCGGTGCCGTCCCCCGGGCCGTGCAGGGCCGGGTGGCGTTCACCGGAGCCAACGTGGCGCTGCTGGCCGCCGTCGCCCTCGCCCTCGTCGGGATCGGCGCCGTGCTCGTGGTCGCCAACCGCCGCCGCCGGTCGCAGGCCGGCACCTGACGCAAGAAGCACGAGAACACTGAACGAACCGCCCCGGTCCGCCGGGGCGGTTTCGTTCTCAGCGAGCACCGGGGCCATCGTCCTCGGGAATCAGGTCGTCAGGTCGTCAGCCGGGTGGAGCCAGCGGAGCCCGGCGAACCGTCCGAAGTCCCGGTCGAACGTCACCAGTGGGGCTCTGTGCTCGACAGCCAGGGCCGCGAGGTGCGCATCCGTTGTGAGGTTGCCGGCGGTGCCGAGCGGTTCCAGTAGCGCTCGCAACACCGAGACGTGCGCTCGGCCAGGATGCACCACGGTGGAAGCCGGCTGGCTGAGCCAGTCCTCCACGTAGTCGAATGCCTCGATCGGGGTCAATGGCGCCGTCAGCAGCCCGGGTCGCGTGCTGATGCGGACGAACGCCAGCAACGCCACCCATGCGAAGCCCACCGCCTCGATGCCACTCAAACGCTCCTCGAGCCAGGACCGCGACGTGTCGTGCTCCGCGGCATCGAGGTTGACCGCGTACAGGAGGACGTTAGCGTCGACGAGCCGCACCGCCTGCTACTTGCCCACCGCCATCTTGCGGTTGATCTCCTCGTCTTCCAGCTCAGCCGCGAGCCGCAGGGCACTGGTGAGGGGGACGGCGGCGCGGCCCATGTGCCGCCCCTCCAGGCGGTAGCGGGGGCGCGGGTGACTCGTGGCCAACCCGGCCCGGATGGCGTCGTTGATCGCGTCCTTGAATGACAGGCCCCGCTCCTGCATCGCCCGTTGGACCAGCTCCTCCACGTCGGACTCGAGGGTCACGGTTGTTCGCATACCGGACATCATAACATCAGAACCTATGATGCAGTGATGCCAGTGACGCCTACAGCCACTCCACGTTGGGTGCCGCCGGCAGGCAGTGGCGGGTGTCGAGCACCAGGCGGCAGCGGTCGACCACGGCCTTGTAGTCGAACTCCTCGTGGTCGGTGAGGACGATCACGGCGTCGGCGGCCGACAGCTCGGCGTCGGTGGCCTCCACCCTGCACACCCGGCTCCCGGAAGGACTGTCCCCGACGTGGGGATCGGCGGCCCGGACCTCGGCACCGAGGTTGGCCAGGCGCTCGGCCACGGCCAGGGCGGGGGACTCCCGGGCATCGCCCGTGTTGCGCTTGTAGGCGAGGCCGAGAAGCAGCACCCGGCTGCCGTTGACCGCCTGGCGCTGACGGTTCAGGGCGATGGTGAGCCGGCGCACGACATAGTCGGGCATGTGGTCGTTGATGTCGTTGGCCAGTTCCACGAACCGGAACGGCTGGCCGAGGGTGCGGCGGACCCTCCAGGACAGGTAGCTCGGGTCGATGGGGAGGCAGTGGCCACCCACACCCGGGCCGGGGGTGAAGGGCATGAACCCGAAGGGCTTGGTGGAGGCGGCGGCGATGGCCTCCCAGATGTCGATGCCCATCTCGCCCGCGAACATGGCCAGCTCGTTGACGAGGGCGATGTTGATGTGGCGAAAGGTGTTCTCGAGGAGCTTGACCGTCTCGGCCACCTTGACGTCGGAGACCGCCACCGTCTCGTCGATGAGGCCGTCGTAGAAGCCCTGCACGGCGTCGAGCGATTCGGCGTCGATGCCGGAGACGACCTTGGGGGTGTTGACCAGGCCCCAGACGGGGTTGCCGGGGTCGATGCGCTCGGGGCTGTAGCCGAGGCGGAAATCGGTGCCGGCGGTCAGGCCCGACCCCTCCTCCAGGGCGGGCCCCACCAGTTCCTCGGTGGTGCCGGGGTAGGTGGTCGACTCCAGGATGACCGTCGCCCCCGGGCCGAGGTGAGGTGCCAGGGTGGCCGCCGCCTGCTCGATGAAGGACAGGTCGGGGTTGCCTTCGCTCAGCGGCGTGGGAACGGTGATCACGGCCACGTCGAAGTCGGCCAGCGCCGACGTGTCGTCGGTGGGCAGGTACCGACCGGAGGCGGTGGCCCCGGCCAGCATCGGCCCCGGCACGTCCTCCACGTAGGACTCGCCCGTGGCCAGGAGCTTGGCCCGCAGGCCGTCCGTTTCGTAGCCCACGACGTCGTAGCCGACCTCGACCGCCCGCATGGCCACCGGCAGTCCGACATAGCCCTGCCCGACGATCACGACCTTCTGCCCCCGTCCGTCCATGGGTTCAGTCTGACTGGAAATGACCGGCGGGGCGAACGCCGCGCCATCGGTAGACTCCGATTCATCAACGTTCTTCTTCTCTGCACCGGCAACATCTGCCGTTCCCCTGTTGCCGAGGTCCTGCTGCGTCAGCGCCTGGCCGACCTGGGCGTGGCCGCGCGCGTCCGTTCGGCCGGCCTGCTGCAGGCCGGCATCCCGGCCGACCCCTTCGGCCAGGAGGCGATGGCCACCCGGGGCCTCGACCTGTCGGGGCATCGCAGCCGCACGGTGAGCAGGGAGATCCTGCTGGGTGCCGATCTCGTGCTGGGGTTCGCCCGCCAGCACGTGCGCGAGGCCGTGGTCACCGCCCCCGAAGCCTGGGCCCGGACCTTCACCCTGAAGGAGCTGGTGCGCCGCGGCGAGAACGTCGGGGCCCGGGAAGCGGGCGAGGAGTTCCAGGCCTGGCTGACCCGGCTCAGCGTCGACCGCACCACCGCCGACATGGGGGGAGCGTAGGTCGACGACGACGTGAGCGACCCCATCGGTCAGCCGATCGAGGCCTTCGAGGTCATGGCCGTCGAGATCGACGGCCTGCTTGAGCGCCTGGTGGCGCTGGCGTGGGGCAACGAGGTGGGGCTGCGGACGGAGCTGGCGCCCCAACCAGTGGAGGCGGCATCCGTGCCCCAGCCCGTGGAGCCGCAGCCCCAGCCCGTGGAGCCACAACCTCAGCCCCTCGAACCCGTGCCCGTCGAGCCGGTACCGCAGCCGGTCGAGCCCGTTCCCCAGCCGGAGCCGGTCCCCGAGCCGGTCGAGCCCGTGCCTCAGCCGGTCGAGCCGGCACCCCAGCCGGCACCCCAGCCGGTGCCCGAGCCGGTCGTGCCCGAGCCGGCGCCGCCCCAGCCCGAGCCCATGCCCGAGCCCATCATTCTCGAGCCGGTCGTGCCCGAGCCGGTCGTTCCCCAGCCGGCGCTGGCCCACGGCCCTTCGGGTGTCGCATCGGCCGTGGTCGGCACATTCGGAGGCGGCGTCGACGACCTCGAGTGGGCCCCCCCCGCCCCCGAACCACAGCCCGACCCAAGCCCCGTCCCGGCCGCAGAGGCCACTCCGGTCCCGGTGCCGGACCCCAGCCCCGTCCCGGCCGCCGAGGCTTCCCCGGTCCAAGCCCCCGAATCGAGCCCGGTGCCGGCGAGCGAAGGCATAGAGGTGCTCGTGGCCGCCCCGGCCGGCAGGCGCGTGGCCATCGGATCCGACCATGCCGGACTCGAGCTCAAGGCCCACCTGGTCGAGCACCTTCGCAGGGAGGGCCACGAGGTCGACGACCTCGGTACCCACACCGACGAATCCGTCGACTACCCCGACTACGGCGCCCGGGTGGCCCGGGCGGTGGTCGCCGGCGACGCCGAGGTGGGCGTGTGCGTGTGCGGCACGGGCATCGGCATCGGCATCGCCGCCAACAAGGTCCCCGGTGTGCGCGCCGCCATCGTCCACGACGTCACCTCGGCCCAGATGGCCAGGCGTCACAACGACGCCAACGTCATCTGCATGGGGGCCCGCCTGCTCGGTCCGCAGGTGGCCTCCGACACACTCGACGCCTTCCTCGCCGCCGACTTCGAAGGTGGTCGCCACCAGCGCCGTATCGACGAGATCACCGCCCTCGACCACGGCGGCGACACCGTTGCCCACGACGACACGACGTTCGACGACACCAAGGTCTTCGCCGACACCAAGGTCTTCGCCGACACCGAGCTGTTCGACATCGTCGCCCGGGAGGCCGAGCGCCAGAACACCACGCTGCAGCTCATCGCCTCGGAGAACTTCACGTCGCCGGCGGTGATGGCGGCCCAGGGGTCGGTGCTCACCAACAAGTACTCCGAGGGCTATCCCGGCAAGCGCTACTACGGGGGCAACGTCGTGGTCGACGAGGCCGAGAACCTGGCCCGCGACCGCGTGAAGGCTCTCTTCGGCGCCGAGCACGCCAACGTCCAGCCCCACTCCGGGGCCAACGCCAACATGGCCGTGTACCTGGGGCTGCTCGACCCCGGCGACACGGTGCTCGGCATGCGCCTCGACCAGGGCGGCCACCTCACCCACGGTTCGCCCGTGAACTTCAGCGGGCGCCTCTACCGCTTCGTCTCCTACGGCGTCACCCCGGCCCGAGCGGCCGGGAGCGGGCCAGCAGAGAGCGACGAGCGCCTCGACTACGACCAGA
>JBPCJV010000302.1:0-10981 GCA_051004925.1 Acidimicrobiales bacterium
AGTAGGTTGTGCGCTCGCCGCCGGGGAAGTGGACCTGTTCCGGATGGACCATGCCGGTGAAGTAGCTCCCGTCGTGGTCGCGCAGCCGGCGGGTGGCGGCCAGCAGGTCACGTCCCCGGTCGGCCTCTCCCGCGGCCGCGTGGGCCATGGCGCATTCGGCCGTCTCCGCGGCCGTCACCCAGGGCCGGTCGGACACGCACCGGGTGCCCAGGTCGCCGAGCAGGAACCGGTCGTGGCCGCCAGCCAGGCGGTGCCGGGCCTCGGCCCCCCCGACGGCACCGGCCAGCACCGGGTAGTACCAGTCCATCGCCCACCGGTCCTTGGGCGGGAAGGCCTCGGGTCGCTCGGCCACCGCCGTCCCCAGCGCCAGGGCGCCGAGCTCCCAGTCCGGGCGTTCCTTGCCCAGTCGCCCGGCGATGGCCGACGCGCAGCGCAGGCTGAAGAAGGTGCTCGACGACGCGGTGAGGAGGGCGAACGACCACGGCGTGCCGTCGGCGTGGCGGGCCCACACCACCTCGCCGCCCGGTCTCTGGAGATCGAGGACGAAGCCCACGGCGCGCTCCACCACCGGCCACATCTCGTGGAGGAAGCCCGCGTCGCCGGTGGCCAGATAGTGGTGCCACGAACCGGTGGCCAAGTAGGTGCACACGTTGGCGTCGAGGGTGGTCTCCTTCACCCGGGCGCCGGCCAGGTAGTACTGGTGCCAGGCACCGTCGGGGCGCTGAATGGCGGCCAACCAGCGGTAGGCGGCCTCGGCCTCGTCCCGCCGCCCGCCCACGTCGAGGGCCATGGCCGCCTCTACGTGGTTCCAGGGGTCGGCGTGACCGCCGGGGAACCACGCCACCATGCCGTCGTCGGCCTGCACTTCGGCGATCGACTCGACGGTGGCGGCCACCTCGTCGGCCTCGAGCACGCTGGGCACACCGGGCACGGGTGTGGGAGAGGTCAACGGACGCCGCTCGCGGCCAGGACGGCGGCGCCCGCCGACGCCGCGGTGGCCGTCTCCGCCGTCGCCATGGGGGCCGAGGACCTCGGTGGCTTCCGGAGATAGAGGACCAGGCTCTTGCCGAGGACGGGGTTGAGGGCCCTCTCGACGAGACGCACCGGTCGCGGGCGGGCGGTGATGTCCCACACGAGGAAGCGGTGGTAGATGCGCACGGGCAGGGCGTCGTCGCGGGTGACGCCCACCAGGCACCGCAGCCACCAGTAGGGGACGTGCAGGGCGTGGGCGTGGTGCGATCCGGTGACGGAGAGACCGGTGGCGCGCAGGCGACGGGAGAGCGGCCCGGCCCGGTACACCCGGACGTGGCCGCCAGGCACCGCGGGTGCGTGGTAGTCCTCGGCGAGGGCCCAGCACACCTGTTCTGGGAACCAGCGGGGCACGGTGACGGCCATGGTGCCCCCCGGCCGCAGCACGCGTGCCAGCTCGGCCATGGCCGCCCCTTCGTCGCCGAGGTGCTCGAGGACCTCGGCCGCGACCACGCGGTCGAACGTGTCGTCGGGGAACGGGAGGGCGACGGCGTCGCCGCCCACCGCCGTGCCCAGGGCGATCATCGGCGCCTCCCCGGCCCGGCGCATGGCGTCGAGCAGGCCCGCCACTCCGGCGGTCTCCGATGTGGAACGGTCGAGGGCCACGACGTGGGCTCCCCGCCGGTGGGCCTCGAAGGCGTGACGGCCGCCGCCACAGCCCAGGTCGAGCACCCGGTCGCCGGCCACCAGCCCGAGCCGGTCGAAGTCGACGGTCAGCACCTCCGGCCCGTTGTTTCGCTGAGGGTCCGGCGGTACTGGACGACGGTGTCGCGGGCCGTGGCCGGCCAGGTGAAGCGGTCGAGCACGCGCGCCCGTCCGGCTGCACCGACCCGGGCCCGGAGGTCGGCGTCGTCGAGCAGGCACCCGATCGACGCGGCCAGCGCACCGGGGTCGCCCGGGGGCACGAGGAGGGCGGTGTCGCCGTCGGTGCCCACCACCTCGGGCAGGGCGCCGCCCGTGGTGGCCACCAGGGGCACCCCGCAGGCCATGGCCTCGATGGCCGGCAGTGAGAACCCCTCGTAGAGCGAGGGCACAACCGCGACCTCGGCCTCGGCGTACAGCTCCACCATGCGACGGTCGTCCACCGCACCGACGAGGCGCACGGCATCCTCGAGGCCCAGGCGGGCGATGGCCGCGGGGACGTCGCTGCCCTGGCGGGGCTGGCCCACCACCACCAGCTCGGCGTGACGCTCGGTCCGAACCTTGGCCACCGCCTCGATCAGGGGAAGCAGTCCCTTGAGCGGCACGTCGGCGCTGGCCGTGGTCATGATGCGTCCCGGAACACGCGGCACCTCGGGCAAAGGGCGGAAGTGGCCCGTGTCCACACCCACCGGCACCACGGCCAGCTGTTCGGCGCGGGCGCCCATCTGGGTGCAGATGTCGCCGGCCGACGACGAGGAGACGGTGATGAGCCGGGGCAGGCGCCGCACCACCCGCTTCTGCATGCGCACGAAGCCGTACCACCGGCGCACGGCGACGCGGCGCGGCCACGACGGGGCATGGTCCAGCTCCACCTGGCGGTCGACGGTGATGGGATGGTGGAGGGTGGCCACCACCGGGGCCACGTCGCAGTCGATGCCGAGGATCCCGTAGCCCAGGCACTGGTTGTCGTGCACCAGGTCGAAGTCGCCCCGCCGCCGGCGCAGGGCCCGCCATGCCCGCAGGCTGAAGGTGAGGGGTTCGGGGAACCCGGCGCTGCACATCAGGGCGAACTCGGCCACGTCGACGACGTCGCGGAACTCGGAGAGGGCCGGGGTGCGGAAGGGGTCGGGTGACCGGTAGAGGTCGAGGCTGGGGACCCGCACGAGGTCGACGCCGGGATCGAGCGGTGGGTAGGGCGGCCCGCTCCACACCTCGACGTGGTGGCCGAGGGCGGCCAGCTCGCGGCTCAGGTGGCGGACGTAGACACCCTGACCCCCGGAGTACGGGTTCCCCCGGTAGGCGAGGAGGGCGACGCGCAGTGGGTCGTCAGTACCGGGTCTACCGGGGCCGGGTGCGATGGGGCAGCCTGACCGCGACCGGCCGGGCGGTCAAGCGAGCGTTGACGCAGGGTTCTGGCGTGCGATTCGCGCCCGTTACCGCCGCGATTAGCACGCCAGAACAGTGGGCGGTGCTCAGGAAGCGGAGGCGCCGGTGGTGATGGCGGTGGAGTTGCCGTTGCCGGACCCGCTGATCTCCACCCGGCGGGCCTTGGCCGCCTCGGCCACGGGATGGACACGGTGAGCACGCCCGCGTCGCAGGTGGGCGTCATCAAGGAAGGCGGGCTCAGGTCAGACTCGCGGCAGTGTCAGCCACCGACTCCGTTCTTGCCGCGGTCGTGCGCCGGCTGCGGGCCGCCGGCTGCGTCGCCGCCGACGACGAAGCGGCCGAGATCTTCGCTGCCGACCCCGACGAGGCTACGCTCGAGGACTGGCTGCGCCGGCGGGAGCAGGGGGAGCCGCTGGCGTGGATAACCGGCACGGTCCGGTTCTGCGGACACGTGCTGCACGTGGCGCCGGGCGTCTACGTCCCCCGGACCCAGACCGAGGAGTTGGCCCGACGTGGCGCGACCCTGCTCCCGGCCGACGGGCGGGCGGTCGACCTCTGCACGGGTGCGGGCGCAGTTGCCGTCCACCTCATGGCCCAGGTGCCCACGGCCGCCGTCGTGGGCGTCGACATCGACCGGCGGGCGGCGGCCTGCGCCCGGCGCAACGGCGTGCCGGCGGTGGTGGGCGACCTGGCCGAGCCCGTCCGCAGCCCTGCGGGGGTCGACCTCGTCACCGCGGTGGCGCCCTACGTCCCGACCGGCGCCCTCGGGCTGCTGCCGGCCGACGTGCAGCATCACGAACCGCGCCTCGCCCTCGACGGCGGGGACGACGGCCTCGACGTGGTGCGGCGGGTCGTCGCCGCGGCCGGGCGTCTCCTGCGTCCGGGTGGATGGCTGATGGTGGAGGCGGGCGGCGACCAGGAGTTGGCGCTGGCGCCCACCCTCGCGGCCGCCGGCTTCGACCCCGTCGAACCCTGGCGGGACGACGACGGCGACCTACGACTCGTCGCCTCCCGGTACCGATGAGTCCTTCCTCCCGGCACGGCGCCGCCTGACCCGGGCCCATGCCCACCCCAGTGCCAGCACGGCGGCGGCGACGACGACGAGGGGGCCGTCTCCGAGACGGGTGGCCAGGGTCTGGCCGTGGCGCCGGGCCACGGTCGCCTCCACCACCGCCGGCGACCCCAGACCGCTGCGGCGGACGACGGTGCCGTGGGCGTCGACGACGGCGCTGAAGCCGGTGGGCGCGGCCTGCACGACGTCGCGCCCCGTCTCCAGCGCCCGCAGGCGAGCGGCGGCCAGCTCCTGGCCCGGCACCTGGGACGTCGTGTACGACGAGGCGTTGGTGGGCACGAGCAGCACTTCGGCCCCGGCCCGCACCGCGGCCCGGGCCCAGTCGGCGAAGAACACATCGTAGGAGATCCTCCACCCCAGCGGTCCGACCGGTGTCTCGAGCAGACCGGGGCCCGTGCCGGCGATGGCGTCGCGGGGCACGGCGGACAGGTCGGCCACTCGGCTCACGAGGTCGCGGAACGGCACGTACTCCCCGAACGGCACCCGGTGGACCTTCTCGTAGGTGCTGACGACCCGACCGTCGGGGGCCCAGGCCACGGCGGCGTTGCGGAAGCGGTCCGGTCCGGCGTCGGTGACCACCCCGGCGACCACCGTGGCCTGGAGCGTTCGGGCCACGTCGGCCACCGCCGCCTCCTGGGCCGACCCCGCCAGGGCGGCGTCGGCGTTTACCACGTTCTCGGGCAGCACGACCACGTCGACCGGCCGGGCGACGTCGCCGATGACGGCCAGGTGGGCCTGGAGGGCCAGTTGGGGATCGACGGAGACGGCCCGCAACCCCCGGATCCCACCGCCCTGCACGGCGGCGGCCCGCAGGGTGCCCCGTGAGGAGCCCACCGGGGCGAGGGCCCCGGTCACCGCCACCGCCACCACCCCAGCCAGGGCCGACAGTGGTCCGACAAGGGTGCGGGACCGCGGCTCGGCTCGGCGGGAGGGCCCGACGGCTTCGCCTATGCCGGCCAGGGCGGCGCCGGTCGCGCCGACGAGGGCGACGAGGAGCAGGTGGCCGCCGAGACGGGCGGCGGCGGCGAGCGCCCCGCCGGCCTGGCCGAGGGCGATGCCGGCCAGGGGTAGGCCGCCGAACGGCCAGTGGCCACCGACGGCGGTGACCACCACCAGGGCGGCGGGGAAGGCCACGAGCCGTCCCCGTCCCGGGGGCACGGCCACCATGGCCAGCGCGAGCAAGGCGGCCTCGAGGATCGTCGTGACCACGTAGCCGGGCAGGGAGAACTGGATCATCCACCACAGCCCCGGCCCGTAGAGGCCGATGCCCGCCGCCGCTCCCACCAGCAGGCGCTGCGACCACCGTCGCTCGCGCAGCGAGGCGGCCAGGCCGGCCGCGCCGACCAGGGCCGCCGGCCACCACCCCCACGGCGGCAGGCTGACGGCGAGGAGGACGCCGGACCCCACCCCCGCAGCGACCAGGGCCGGAGCGGCCCCCTGAGCGGGATGGCGGGCCGGAGCGGCCCCCTGAGCGGGATGGCGGGCGCCGCGCTGTCTGGCCGCCCTCACCGCACCACTCAAGCCCGACAAGCCGGGCCGGCGCCAGACTGTGCCCCGATCGCCATAGGGGTGGGACCTCTGGTAGTCCTGGTGTGGCCCATGGACACCACGACTGCCGCCCAGGACACCCAGCCACCAGCGACGGTGGCACAGGCGACGAGCGGCGAACCGCCCTTCCGGCTCGGCGATCCCATGCCGGCCGAGTACCGGGCCGACCCGTACCCGCTCTACGACTGGATCCGCGAGAACGAGCCCGTCCACCGCGCCGCCGACGGCAACTGGGTGCTCGTCCGCTACGCCGACGCCAGCGCCGTGCTGCCGGACCCCCGCGTCTCCAACAACCCGGAGTGGCTGGGCCCCGACGCCACCAACGCCAGCTCCGTGCGCGTGGTGGGGTCGCGGGTGATGATGTTCCTCGACCCGCCCGACCACACCCGCCTGCGGTCGCTGGTCAGCAAGGCCTTCACCCCGAAGGTCGTCGACGGGTTGCGGCCCCGCATCCAGGCCATCGTCGACGAGGCCCTCGACGCCGTGGCCGACAAGGGCGAGATGGACGTGCTCGCCGACCTGGCGTACCCGCTGCCCACCACTGTCATCTGCGAGCTGCTCGGGATCCCGCTGAGCGACCGGGAGCTGTTCAAGGACTGGTCGGCCGACGCCTCCCGGCTCCTCGACGGCTACGTCGACGGCGACGCCCAGGTGCGGGGCATGGCCGCCACCATGCACCTGGCCCAGTACTTCACCGACGTCATCGAGGAACGCCGGGCGAACCCGCGAGACGACCTCCTCACCGCCATGATCACCGCCGAGGAGGGAGGCACCAAGCTCACCCACGAGGAACTGCTCACCACCGCCACCCTGCTTCTGCTGGCCGGGTTCGAGACCACCATGAGCCTGGTGGGCAACGGCATGCTGATGCTGCTGCGGTACCCCGACGAGCTGGCCCGGCTGCGCGCCGACCCCGCCCTCGACCGCACCGCCGTCGAGGAGCTGCTCCGCTACGAGGGCCCCGTGCACATCACCGCCCGGATCGCCACCACCGACGTGGAGGTGGGCGGTCAACTCATCCGCAAGGGCGAGCAGATCGCCGTCTCCATCGCCGCCGCCAACCGGGACCCCGACCAGTTCGCCGACCCCAACCGCCTCGACGTGGGCCGTACCGACAACCGTCACCTGGCCTTCGCCGCCGGCGCCCATTTCTGCCTGGGCGCGGCGCTGGCCCGCATCGAGGCCAAGGCGGCCATCACCACTCTCGTGCGCCGGTTCCCCGACCTCCACCTGATCGGCCCGGCACCGCAGTGGCGCGACCACTTCGTGGTCCGCGGCCTCAAGGATCTCCGGGTGGGGCTCGGTCCGGCACGGGTGACTTGAGCAGCCACGGCGGGGGCGGCGTAGGCTCGGGCATGGTGGACACCCGCCCCCTGCTCCTCCTGCTGTCCCCGGCATGGCTCGGCACCGGCATCTTCCAGACCTTCGGTCACCGCATGCCGCCCATGTCGCTGATGACCCTGGCCGCCCACGCCCGGCGTTGCGGCTGGCGCACCCGGGTCGTCGACCTCCAGTTCGAGAAGATCCCCACCGACCTCACGCCCGACCTCGTCGGCATCACCGTGTGGACCATGAGCTCGCCCCAGTCGTACCGGGTGGCCGACGCCTTCCGGGCCAAGGGCGTCCCCGTCGTGCTCGGCGGCGTCCACCCGTCGCTGCTGCCCGAGGAGGCCCTGCGCCACGCCGACTCCGTGGTCTGCGGCGAGGCCGACAGCATCATCGACACGGTGCTGGCCGACGCCGTCGCCGGCCGCCTCCAGCCCCTCTACAAGGGCGAGTGGCTGGGCATGGACACGGTGCCCACCGCCGACACCTGGGCCCACGAACTGAAGCGCGTCCCGCTCACCCGCTACGCCCCGCTGAACACGCTCCAGACCACCCGGGGGTGCCGGTTCAACTGCGACTTCTGCTCGGTCATCCGTATCAACGGCCGGGGCTCCCGCCACAGCGACCCCGACCGGGTCGTCGACGAGATCAACGTGATCAAGAAGGCGGGCCAGCACCTGGGCAGCTTCGCCTACGTCTTCTTCCTCGACGACGACCTGGCCGCCGACCTGGAGTACACCGAGCTGCTCTGCGAGACCATCATCCGGCGCAAGTGCAAGGTCACGTGGGGCGCCCAGGCGTCGATCGGCCTGGCCAAGAACCCCAAGCTCGTAGACCTGGCGGCCCGGGCCGGGTGCAAGGTGGTGTTCACCGGCTTCGAGAGCGTGTCGCGCGACAGCCTGGTGGAAGCCAACAAGAAGAACCGCCCGGGCGAGTACGGGGAGCTCATCGAGGCCCTGCACAAGCGGGGCAGCGGCGTGGAGGACGGGTTCATCTTCGGCTTCGACACCGACGGCCCCGGTGTGTTCGACGAGACGGTGCAGGTCGTCGACAGCATCGGTGTCGACGTGGCCCACTTCGCCGTGCTCACGCCGTACCCCGGCACCCAGACCTTCGCCCGCATGGCCTCCGACGGCCGCATCACCAGCTACGACTGGAAGCGCTACAACCTCTACACGCCGGTGTTCGAGCCGGCCCGGATGACGGCGACCGAGCTGTCCGACGGCCTGCGCCGGGCCTACCGCAACTTCTACGCGGTGCGCCCCCGGGCCCGCCGCTTCTGGAAAGAGGCCCGCCGCCGCGACCCCCGCTTCCACGCCGCCCTCACCATCGCCAACCAGAACTACGCCACGCGGTACCGCAATCCGCACCTATCGCCCGAGGCGGGCTACGAGGCCGACCCCGAGCACATCGCCCGACTGATCACCGCGTCGGAGGCGCCGGCCCAGGAGGCCCTCAACGTGGCCTACGCCAACGTGCGCCTGCTGCCCAAGCCCACGCCCAAGCCGGCGTCACCCGCCCCCGCCTCCACCGGCTGACCACCACAGGAGTGGCCGACACGCGCCCCACGCCCCTCGCCCGGCGCCTCATCGGTGCGACCTTCTCCGCCGGGCTGGCGCTCGGCCTGCGTGACGCGCTCCAGCCCGAGACCACGTCGGCGCCGGTGGTGATCGACGATGCCCGGGAGGAGCCTCCGCCGCTGGGTCCGATGACGCTGTTCTTCCACCCGCAGGTGCCCGAGGCCACCCTCGTCGCCATCCGCTGACCTGTCGGCAGGCCACTCGAGGGGGCATAACGATCGGGGCATCTGGGTAGGTGTCCCGTGCGGGCCATTCACCTCGCGCCACAACGTGGCTCAGGCAGGGAATGGCAGACGACTCTGCTCACTGAGACCACAGGGGCGCGGGCTCGTTCAGAACGCAAGATATTGAGGAGATCCACAATGGTCACCATTCCTTTGCAGTCCGTCGCCTACCGGGAGGGCGCCGAGCCCCGACCCGACATGGTGAGCGTGCTCGACGCAGACGCGGTCAAGGAGAACGCCAAGCCGCCGGGCCCCACCGGCGATGCGGCCGGACTGGAGCTCGAGACCAGGCTGAAGGTGCAGGCGTGGGTGCGCAACATCGACCCGGCCAAGCACAGCTGGCTCGACCTCCACGTCTTCGACGAGAACAACCAACTGATCCGCGGGGAGACCCTGGCCCTGGAATACCTGAAGGCCGCCGGCGACGAGGGCGACGTCTACGCCTTCGACGGCAGCGTGCACCGCGGCACGGGCGCGGTGGGCGGTTCCGTGTGGTTCGGCCCGGACGTCCGCAAGGTGCAGTACCGGCTGTACTACGAGGTCAACGGCACGGTCTTCAGTGACGGCCTGCTCTGCCAGCACGAGTTGGCTGCCGACAGCGACGTCATCAACCCCCCGGTCGGCCCGTCCAAGCCCCGCAGAGCCAAGCCGGCGACCGCCAAGGCCGAGAAGGCCCCGACCGCCGAAGCTGCGGCGACCGAGACTCCGAGCGACAGGGCCCCGGCCAAGGCCCGTGCCGCCAAGGCCGCCCCCAAGGTGGTCAAGACGGCCGCCCAGGCCCTCGCCGACAAGGCCAAGAAGAAGTAGCTCTGTCGTCGTTGTCGGCGGCGGGGCACCCGGGCCTTCGGCCTCGCCCGCCGTTGCCGGCGGCTGTCTTAGGTCGTGGTTCGTGATCGCCGGGAGCGGTGCACCAGCACCAGTCCGGAGATCAGCGACAGCGACGCCACCTTGAGCATCGTCCCGAAGTCGCCCCCCGTCGTGGGGATGCCGCTGTCGTCGAGACCGGCTTCGATCTCGGCTTCCGCGGCCAGGATCTCGTCGATCTCATCCTGGAGCTCGGCCTCGTCGAGCTCCTCCTGAAGGATCTCCTCGTCGGTGAGCGGGTCGACAGTCATCTCCGGGTCATCCTCGACGCCTCCGTCGGCGCCGCCGCGCCCCCCGATTCCCAACCCATCGTCGTCGGCCTGGGCGACGGTGAGAGCCACGGCGGCGTTGCCGTGACCGTCGGAGATCACGAGGTGGTGCGAGCCGAGGGCGGCGTCGGCCGGAATGCGGACGCTGGCCTGGTACCGGCCGGCCGGATCGGCGGTGATGGCGCCGAGCAGCCGCGGCACGCTGCACAAGGTGACGGTCAGGCGGTCGCCGGCCTTGAACCCGTTGCCCTGGAGGGCCAGCTCCTGGCCGGGGACTGCGGTCGGCGTGCTGACGCTCACCGTGCCGGCGGCCCGGTCGGGGGCGCCCACCAGATCGCAGACCGAGGTGCTGCCGGCCGGCGGAGCCGTCTCGGGCGCACCGCCCACGGGGGTGCCGGGCGTGACGGGACCCTCCACCCGGTCGACGCGGTTTCGGGCCGTGTTGGCCACCACGGTGGCTCCCGCCTTGTCGACGGCGACGCCGCGAGGCCCAAGCGGCGGATCGCCGGCTGCGCTCCCGCTCAGAGGGCCGCTCGGGCCCGCCACCCCGCTCAGAGGGCCGCTCGGGCCCTGGGGTGCCTGTGCGGGGCCGAGGCCATCGCTGGTGACAGTGGAGATCAGGCCCGTGGCCGCGTCGAGCCGGCGGATGCGCTGGTTGGCCGTGTCGGCGATCACGATGTTGCCCTCCCCGTCGACGGTCGCGCCTGCGGGACTGCTCAGCCGGGCGGAGGCGCCGGGACCGCCGTCGCCGGCGAATCCTGACTTTCCGTCACCCGCAATGGTGGTGATTACGCCGGTGGCCGCGTCGAGCCGGCGGATGCGCTGGTTGGCCGTGTCGGCGATCACGATGTTGCCCGTCCCGTCGACAGCCACACCTGCGGGGCTGCTGAGCCGCGCCCGGACGGCCGGCCCACCGTCGCCGCCGAACGCGCCGGCAGTGGCCGGTACGGAGCCGGCCGGACCGGGAACAACCGTGCCTTCGCCGGCGATGGTGGTGATCAGGCCGGTGGCCGGGTCGAGCCGGCGGATGCGGTGGTTGGC
>JBPCJV010000303.1:0-2588 GCA_051004925.1 Acidimicrobiales bacterium
GTCTCCTCGTGCTCGGGCACCACTACCAACGCGACGAGGTGATGGCCTTCGCCGACGCCCGCGGCGACTCCTTCGGGCTCTCACGGCTGGCCGCGGCCAACACCAACTCCTATATCGTGTTCTGCGGCGTCCACTTCATGGCCGAGTCGGCCGACGTCCTGACCGGCGACCACCAGCAGGTCGTGCTCCCCGACCTCAACGCCGGGTGCTCGATGGCCGACATGGCCGACCTCGAATCCGTCGAGGAGGCGTGGGACGACCTGGCCCTGGTCACCGACGTCGAGCGCATCGTCCCCATCACCTACATGAACTCCTCGGCCGCCCTGAAGGCTTTCGTGGGCGACCACGGCGGGGCGGTGTGCACGTCGTCGAATGCCCGGGCCGTCCTGCGCTGGGCCCTCGAGAAGGCCGACAAGGTCCTGTTCTTCCCCGACCAGCACCTGGGCCGCAATACCGCCTACCAACTCGGCTTCTCCGGGGCCGACATGCGGGTGTGGAACCCGAGGCTGGACTGCGGCGGCCTGACCGAGCGCGAGGTCAAGGAGGCCACCTTCCTGCTGTGGAAGGGGCATTGCTCGGTGCACCAGCGCTTCACCGTCGACCAGGTCGACCGGTTCCGGGCCGACCACCCCGAAGGGACGGTGATCGTCCACCCCGAATGTGCCCACGAGGTGGTTGAGCTCGCCGACCAGGTGGGCTCGACCGACTCGATCATCGCCGCCGTGAAGGCCGCGACGCCGGGGTCGGTGATGGCCGTGGCCACCGAGATCCACCTCGTCAACCGCCTGGCCGACGAGCACCCCGACCGCACGGTGCTGTCGCTCGACCCGGTGGTGTGCCCGTGCTCGACCATGTTCCGCATCGACGCCGCCCACCTCGCGTGGGTTCTCGAGAACCTGGTGGACGGCACGGTGGTGAACCGGATCACCGTCGACCCCGACACCGCGGCGTCGGCCCGGGTGGCGCTGGAGCGCATGCTCGCCATCACGTGAGCCCTCGGCCTCGGCGTAGGCTCGGGACATGCGAGCCGTTCTGCTGGAGGTGCCCGAGGAACTGCTGGAGGAACGGCGCCGCACGGGCCTCGACGGCCACGACGAGATGTGGGACGGCGTCCTGCACATGGTCCCGGCGGCATCGAGTCCCCACCAGATCCTGGCCGGCGAGCTGATGGCTGCGTTGCTGCCGCTCGCCAAGCTACGGGGCCTGCTGGGGATGCCCGAGGCGGGACTCTACCGACCCGGGCCCTCAGGCGAACACGATTTCCGGGTGCCCGACCTGGTCTTCGCCCGACCCGACGACATTGTCGAGCGAGGCGTCGAGGGTCGGGCTGAACTGGTGATCGAGATCCTGTCGCCCGGCGACGAGAGCCACGCCAAGCTCGGTTTCTACGAGGAGATGGCGGTGCGGGAGTTCCTCATCGTCGACCCGCGTACCAAGCAGTTCGAGTTGTTCCGGCTCAGTGACCGCGGTCTCGTTCCGGTCCCACCCGATGGCGCGGGCACCGTTGGCTTGTCGTCGCTCGGGCTGACGTTGTCGAACGTCGATGAACCCAAGCTCCGCCTCGCGTGGGACGGTGGCACGACCGACCTGTGACGAGGCGCCCCGCCACCGTAGTGGTGCCGGACGCCCGGCCGCCCGGCCCGTCTGAGCCCGTCAAACCACCAGGTCGGCGACCGCACCGTGGCCGGGTGCGGCGGGGATGCCCGCGTCGAGGGTGAGCAGCGGTCCCCGCCCTGCGCTGGCAGGCGTGGGTGTGCGTCCTCCGCCTCCAGGGCCCGAGCAAGCCCTGAGGTCGCCGGCGGCGGGCTACCGACCGGCGGCGGCAGCCAGAACGGGAACCAGGAACTGGCCGGTGTAGCTGTCGGCCGTCTTGGCCACCACTTCGGGCGGGCCCTCGACGATCACCATGCCGCCGCCGTCGCCGCCTTCGGGCCCGAGATCGACGAGCCAGTCGGCCGACTTGATCACGTCGAGGTTGTGTTCGATCACGAGCACGGTGTTGCCGGCGTCGACCAGGCGGCCGAGCACCTGGAGCAACTTGCGGATGTCCTCGAAGTGCAGGCCCGTGGTGGGCTCGTCGAGGATGTAGATGGTGTGGCCGGTGGACCGCTTCGACAGCTCGCTGGCCAGCTTGACCCGTTGGGCCTCGCCGCCCGAGAGGGTGGGGGCGGGCTGGCCGAGGCGCACATAGCCGAGGCCCACGTCGACCAGGGTGACCAGGTGGCGGGCGATCGGCGGCTGGTTGGCGAAGAACTCGGCCGCCTCCTCGCACGACAGATCGAGGACCTCGGCGATGTTCTTGCCCTTGAAGGTGATGTCGAGGGTGTCGCGGTTGTAGCGGGCCCCTTTGCACACCTCGCAGGGCACGTACACGTCGGGCAGGAAGTGCATCTCGATCTTGATGGTGCCGTCGCCCGCGCAGGCCTCGCAGCGGCCCCCCTTCACGTTGAACGAGAAACGGCCCGGCAGGTAGCCGCGGACCTTGGCCTCCTGGGTCTGGCTGAAGAGGCGGCGGATGTGGTCGAACACCCCGGTGTAGGTGGCGGGGTTCGACCGGGGGGTGCGACCGATGGGTGACTGGTCGATGT
>JBPCJV010000304.1:0-6678 GCA_051004925.1 Acidimicrobiales bacterium
TCCCGGATGCCCAGTCCGCCGGCCTTCAGCATCGTGGGGGGATCGGCGGCCCAGGCGTCGAGGATGGCGATGACGTCGGCCACCAGCCGCAGGCCGGCCTGGGCGGCGACGGTGTCGACGGCATCCGTACCGACCGCAGAGGGGGGCAGGTCCGGCCGTCGGTTGGCGAGCTGGGCGAAGGGGCGGCCGCCCCGCACGGCCAGGCCGGCCTCGGCGGGCATGACCGCCTCGTTCCACGACAAGGGCACCAGCACACCCCGGTTCACCAGCCAGCCGACGGGCGAGCGGTCGGAGATCGAGGGCCCGTAGAAGCCGCCGGCCACGAACACCCTCGGCCCCTGTTCGATGACGTCGGCCACCAGTTCAGACGTACGATCAGGGCCGGCGTCGATCACCCTTTGCACCACGCCCGCATCGGCCAGGGCCGCGGCCACCGCCGCCAGCGTGGCCGCCTTGGTGCCCGCGGGCTTGACGCGCAGGCGGCGGGCCATCTCTGTGAGTTGAGCGCTGCTCTTGGTGGCGAGCGCAGTAGCGGCCGGAGGCCCCAGCCCGGCGGGAAACCGGAGCTCTGCGAACGCGGGCAGGAGCTCCAGGATGTCGTCGCGGCGCGCCAGCAGGGCCCGATCGGCGAGGAGGGCGAGTGCCTCCTCCACATCGGCACCCTCGACGTCGGGCCCGAGCAGCGTGACCAGGTCGGCGACGGTGGTCGTCGCGGGAAGCAGGCACACCTGAACCACCTGCTGGCACCAGCGGTCGAGGCCCCGGTAGCAGGCGTAGACGCTCGGCCAGCCCTCGGCCCGCCGTGCCAGCGCGGCAACGTCGGTCGGAGGGGGATCGGCCAGATCGGGGCGCGCCGCCAGCAGCGCGACCAAGCGCTCGTCGTCGAAGCCCGCCAGCGTCTTGGCCAGCGATTGGGGCGATGCCTTCTGCGCTGCCAGGGATCGCGCCACAGCTCCTCCAGGAATAGGTCGACCTACGCCGGGGGAAGTGGCTGCGAGCCTATCGGCGCTGTCTCCGCCAGCGGTGGATCCCCTCGTCGGCCAGGTCATGGACGAGGCGATCAGCTCTCGGCAAGCTCGGTGAGGGACCGAAGGGAGCCTGTCAACCGAGTTGATCCGGGTTCGCTCCGGCATGGCAGAACCGGCATGACCGACCACTCCTGATCTCCTTACCTGACCTCCTACGGCTCGGTCCCCGGCGAGGGCGGGTGTGACAGCCCGAGAAGGTCCCGGAGCCGGTCGGGTCGCATGATTATCGCCGCGGCCGGCAACTCATCGGCATCAGGAAAACTGGCGATCAAGCGTTGGAGCTCGGCCCGGCGGGTGGGGTCGGCGGCGGCCTGGTGGGGCGTCAGGCCGGCGAGGGCGGGGACGGGCTCCTCGGTCCAGCGGCGCTCCAGCTGCTCCTGGATCCCGGCCAGCACCTCGGCCCGCTCCGGAGCGTCCGGTGCCGCCGAGCCGTCCGGGAGCCACGGCGGCGGCACGGGCATCTCGCCGGGCCGGAGGGGGACGCGCTCGTCGTCCAACACCCGGCTGGTGGGCAGTGCCCCGGCGAGGAGGGCGAGAACGCGATCCATGCGGGGCTCGGAGTGGGTGCTGATGCGAAGGCGGTCGCCCTCCAGGCAGAGATAGGCACGCATTATCTCCTCGTCCTCGTCGATCGGGTGCATCTCCACCCATCCCTGACCCTCACGGTGGTACAGGCGGTCGAGGACCTCCTCGGCGACCGTCGGATCTCCGGGGTCGACAACGGCAGTGCACGTGACCATCGGCTCACCCTCCCGGGTGTGCAGGGTGGGTGGTCGGTACAGGCCGGCGACCCACTCACAGATCGCCGCGGGGTCGCCCTCGTCGCACAGGTCGAGCACGGCCGTCTCGTAGCCGGGGGCGACGGGGAACAGGCCGCCCACGAACTGGTGGGTCTCGCCGTCGGGGACGGCTCTCGCACACACCAACTGACCGGCACCGGCCTGTTCGCTAAAAGCGCGCTCGCGCACTTCCAGGCGGTCCCCGGTGCGCAGGTCCCGCACCTCGAGGCCACGACCGGGTGCGACGTCGAGCACCTCGTAGACCGTGCGCGCCACCAGCGACCAGCTCTCGGCCAAGAGGGCCTCGTCGTCGGGGAGCAACGGCCCTCGTTCTGCGAGGAAGCGGACGAACCAGCCTCCTTCGGTCAGGGCCGCATCGACGACGATGGGGTCGGCCAGGGCGGCGACCATGGCCTCGACGTCGTGTCCCTCGTCGTCGTGTCCCTCGACGTCGTGTCCCTCGACGTCACTGGGTTCCACGGAGCGGACCATGGCCAGGGCCAGGATGAGCAGGGCGGCGTCCCCGCCGTGGTGCTCGGTGTAGGCGACGGCCTTGCGGCACAGCCAGCCGACCCGATCGGCCAGCGGGACCGCCTGTGGCTGCCCCAGGTGGCAGGTCTTGTACTTGCGCCCCGAGCCGCACCAGCAGGCGTCGTTGCGGCCGAGCCTGGGCCCGGCGGCGCGGGTGAACGGCACCAGCGTCTCGACGTCGTCGGCGTTGGGCTGGGCGAGCTGGCGCAACAGGCGCAGGGCGGTGGCCGCGTCGCCCCGGTCTGACGCGTACCACGCGGCCCGCTCGACCAGCGGTCCCCAGGCGGTGCCGGCCGCGACGGCGATCTTGAGGTGGGCGTCAGCCACCAGAACCTCGCCCGTGCGCTCCGCCACCACCGCGGCCAGCCAGCGGGACACGGCGATCTGGCGGGGCGTGCTGGCCGCGCCGACCAACGCGTCGGCGAACCGGTGGACGCGGGCGACTGCCTCGGGGTCGGGCTCGTCGGGATCGACGAGCACGTCGGCGACCAGATTGGCCACCGCAGGATCGGCCAGGTCGATGAGCACCTGGATGAGCAGCTCACTCGAAGGAACCGGATCGTCGGCCACGGCCAGGGCCCGCAGGGCCGTTTCGCGGTCGTCCTGGTCGTCGAGGGCTTCGAAGACGCGCCAGGTCCGTCGAAGCTCCGCACCGGTCGACCAGACACTGGCATCGTGGGCCACCACATCGCCGCGCCGCTCCAGGCCCGCCGCCCGGCACAGCTCGGCGAGGGGAGGCCCGGGGTGGTCGAACGCCCCCCCGTCGACAGTCAGCACGCCCAGCACCAGGTCCTCGGCGCCGACGGGCAGCCACGGCTCGGCCACCGCCTCGTCGTAGACGGCCCGCAGCAGGCCCACGAGGCCCTCATCGACAGCGGGCACCTCGTCGACCTCCTCGATGGTCACGATCCCCTCGGCGTCGACCTGCACCCCCACCAGGGCACCGGGCGCGAAGCCGTCGAGCCAGCCGACCGGGCCCGTCCAGGCCAGATCGCCGGCCACGTCGTCCACCACCTCGACCACACCACCATCGGCGAGGCGGAGCCCGTCGCGCCGGGCGAACCCGGCCAGGTCGAACGACACGACCAGGTCCCCCGTGTGGCGCTCCTCGTCGGTGATGCGATGCGTGGCGACGAGGCCGGCGGTCAGGTCGCCCACGTGCACGGTACGGTCACCGGGCAGCAGCGCCAACGGGCCGTCGTCGTCGACGAGGGTGTCGGTGACACGGTCGACAAGGATCCTCGCCACCTCGTCGTCATCCGACCGGCCCAGGGACTCGACGACGAGCCGGTCCCGCTCCTGGAACGAGATCGCCTGGTGGTCCCGGACGACCTCGACGACGGCCGTCTCGATCTCGCTGGCTTGCGGGAGGGGCAGGTTCCCGAGCAGACCCACGTACTCGTCCATGTCGAACGACCGGTCGTCGCTCTCGAGCGACAGTCGAATCGCTTTGCCGAGGGCCAGGCCCAGTTCGCTCATCACCCTGACGCGGTCGATGCCGAGGGCGAGCAGGCGGCGGGCGGTGGCCCAGACCTCGGGCGGGTCGTCGTCGGCAATCTGGTTCCCGAGGATCTCGCGTGCGGTCAGTGACGCGGGCGACAGCCCCTCGCCCTGCGACGACAGCAGCTCGGCGCGGTCGTCGGGGTCGTCAGCGTCGAAGCCATCGGGGATGGCGCCGAACAGGAATGCCGCCCTCTCCGGATCCACCCGCCCACCCTAGGTTTCCCGCACGCCGGAGCGGGCCTGGCCGGGGTGGGTCAGCCGAAGGCGTGCTTCGGAACCGGCGGGGTCGGAGGTGTGAACGGGGCGACCGGAGGCACGGGCGCCGTTCCCTGCCTGGCGGGCACGGCCGGCGCGGGCCGGGCCAGGTTGGGTCGGGGCGCCCGGTTGGCGCCCTCGGCCGGCTGACGCCAGGACCGGTCCTGGACGGCCAGGCGGATCGCCGTACGCCCCTCACCGTCGATCTCGATGTCGGCGAAGGTGGGGATGCAGACGAGGTCGATGTTGGACGGGGCGACGAAGCCCCTGGCGATGGCGATGGCCTTCACCGCCTGGTTGAGGGCTCCGGCCCCCACGACCTGGACCTCGACGGCGCCGCACTGGCGCAGCACTCCGGCCAAGGCCCCGGCCACCGAGTTGGGGTTGGAACGGCTGGACACCGTCAGGACCTCGACCACGTTCATCTCCCCAGAGCGGTAGGCACAACTCCCTAGGGATTCGACGGCGGGGCCGGGAACTCCTGCCCCGCCGTGCGAGATGGCGAGATGTTTCGAGGGCCTGGCGGTCAGTCGATCCTGATGGGCTGGTCGTCGGGATCGGCGACCTGGTCTGGCGCGCCGCCGGCGGCGGCCTCCTCCTTGGGGGGGTCGGTCTGCTGACGGATGCGCTCGGAGATCTCCATCATGATCTCGGGGTTCTCGATGAGGAAGACCTTGGCGTTCTCGCGGCCCTGCCCCAGCTGCTCGCCGTCGTAGGTGTACCAGGCACCCGACTTCTTCACCAGGCCCAGGTCGACGCCCACGTCGAGCAGTGAGCCCTCCCGGCTGATGCCCTTGCCGTAGCCGATGTCGAACTCGCACATTTTGAAGGGGCTCGCGCATTTGTTCTTGACCACCTTGACCCGGGTGCGGTTGCCGATGACCTCGACACCGTCCTTGATGGCCTCGATGCGGCGAATGTCGAGGCGGACCGAGGCGTAGAACTTGAGGGCCCGTCCCCCGGGCGTGGTCTCCGGAGAGCCGTACATCACGCCGATCTTCTCTCGCAGCTGGTTGATGAAGATGCAGATGGTGTTGGTCTTGTTTATGGTGCCGGTGAGCTTGCGCAGGGCCTGGGACATGAGCCGGGCCTGGAGGCCGACGTGCGTATCGCCCATCTCGCCCTCGATCTCGGCCCGGGGGGTGAGGGCCGCCACCGAGTCGATCACGACCACGTCGAGGGCGCCGGAGCGGATCAGCATGTCGGTGATCTCCAGCGCCTGCTCGCCGGTGTCGGGCTGGGAGATGAGCAGGTCGTCGACGTTGACCCCGATGGCGCGGGCGTACACCGGGTCCATGGCGTGCTCGGCGTCGATGTAGGCGGCGATGCCCCCGTTGCGCTGGGCCTCGGCGACCACGTGCATGGCCAGGGTGGACTTCCCCGACGATTCCGGTCCGAAGATCTCGACGATGCGCCCCCGTGGCAGGCCACCGACCCCGAGGGCGATGTCGAGGGCCAGGGCGCCGGTGGGAATGGACTCGATCTCCATGTGGCTCGCTTCGCCCATGCGCATGACCGAACCCTTGCCGAAGTGCTTGTCGATCTGGCTCAGCGCCATGTCGAGGGCCTTGTCTCGCTCCACGCTGGATCCTTCCGTCGAGGCCGCCGGGCGGCCGCTTGTCTGTGACGGGTCCCACCCTACGAAGGGGGTGTGACGGTTACGCCTGTGTACTTCCATCAGGGTAGTTTGCGAACGTCCGTTCGGTCAAGGACCGCCGACGGCCCGACGGATTACCGTTGAACACACGGATCACCTCGAACACCCAGCGTCCCAGCACCTGTTCGACGCCATCGGGGCCGGCGATGCCGACCGCGTGCGGGCGCTGCTGGCCGACGATCCGTCCGTGGCGTCGGCCTCCGGGGCCGACGGCGTGTCCGCCGTGCGCACCGCCCGGTACCGCAGCCAGTCCGGGGTGGTCGACGCCCTGGTGGCCGCCGGCGCCGACCTCGACGTGTTCGACGCCGCCGCCCTCGGACGCACCGACCGCCTCGACGCGATCCTCCGGGCCGACCCCGGCCTCGTGGACGCGGTCGCCGCTGACGGCTTCACCCCGCTCCAGCTGGCTGCCTTCTTCGGCCGGGCCGACGCCGCCTCGCTCCTGGTCGCTCGCGGGGCTTCGGTGGCGCCGGTGTCCCGCAACGCCATGGCGGTGCACGCCCTCAACGCCGCGGCCGCCGGCGGCCACTCCGACGTCGTCGCCCTGCTCCTCGACGCCGGGGCCGACCCCGACGCCCGCCAGCACGGAGGGTTCTCACCGCTCATGTCGTGCGCCGCCGGAGGCAACGAGCCGGGCGTGACCACCCTGCTCGCGCGCGGCGCCGACCCCGCCGCACGCGGCGACGACGGCAAGGACGCCGCCACCCTGGCCGCCGAGCACGGCCACCCCGCCCTGGCCGAACGCCTGCGCGCCCTCATGGGATGACCCCGACCGGTCTTGTCGCGATTTCTACCGCCAGAGCGTGAACCGCGCGACAAGAACGAGGGCGCCGGGCGCTCACGCCTCGAGGGCGAACCGCTCGACCACCTCGTAGGTGGCTCCGGCGGACGACAGCCGGCTCTGCACCAGGCACACCTCGTGCAC
>JBPCJV010000305.1:0-4949 GCA_051004925.1 Acidimicrobiales bacterium
CACTGAAGGTGGCCGCACCAATCGGCGCGATCATGAACTCCTGGACGTCGACGTTGCTGTCTGCGTGCGAGCCGCCGTTGAGAATGTTCAGCATCGGCACCGGCAGGATGTGCGCGTTGGGCCCGCCGAGGTAGCGGAACAACGGCAGCTGGGCAGACTCCGCTGCAGCCCTCGCCACAGCTAAGGAGACGCCCAGGACAGCGTTGGCGCCGAGCGAGCCCTTGTCGGCGGTGCCGTCGAGGTCGAGCAATCGCTGGTCGACGATGCGCTGCTCGCTCGCCTCGATGCCTACGAGCTCGGGACCGATCGTGTCGAGAACCCCGTCCACAGCCCGCTGCACACCCTTGCCGCCGTATCGCTTGTCTCCGTCGCGCAACTCCACTGCCTCGAACGCCCCGGTGGAGGCACCACTGGGTACGGCGGCCCGGCCTACCGTGCCGTCGTCAAGGCCGACCTCCACCTCCACCGTGGGATTGCCCCGGGAGTCGAGCACCTCGCGCCCCCGCACCTGGTCGATCGAGCTCATGGCGCGCATGGGGACGATGTTGCCTCTGAAGACGATGTTGCCAGAGGAGCCAGTGCTGCGTCTGAGGACATGTTCTCCCTGTTGCTTCTGTGGGTGGTGTTGGTAAAGTTACTTCAGCGTCGGCGGCGGTCAAGGGTGGGGGCCCAGCTGACCGCCCGCCGGCGGTTCTTCGGAATCCCCCGGGAGGGGGCCGGTCAGGGCAGGATCTCGACGGGGACACCCAGCGGAAGGGTGTCGGCCAGCGTCGTGATGCCCTCGTTGCTCATCCGGATGCAGCCGTGGCTCACGTCGGTGCCCAGCACCGAGGGGTCGTTGTTCCCGTGGATGCCGACCACACCGTCGCCGCCCATGAACTCGAACAGCACCTCGGAGAACCCCGACAGACCGAAGGCCCAGGGACCGTACGGCCCGTCGGTGTCGAGACGACCGGCCGCGTCGACGGGCTGGATGAGCTCCTTGGTGTAGTACAGGCCCCCGGGCGTCGGCGTGGCAGAGGTGCCGACGGCCACGGGCTCGCTGAGGAACGGTTCGCCGCCGTTGAACGCGGTGATCCGGTGGGCGGCCAGCTCGATCACGATGCTGAACGTGTGGTCGCTGAGGCTGACGTCGGCGCGCCTGACCCAGCCCGTGCGGCCGTTGGGTCGCAGGGGAAGGAGGACCTGCAACCAGTCTCCCTGCTGTTCGACTACGAGGAACACGAGCGGTGCGCCTGACGGCTGCGGGTTGTCGAGGTAGAAGCCGGCGGTGCCGGCGCCCGGGTCGAACACGTCGACCGTTGGGCCCAGGGCGGTGGCGACCGTGGTTAAGGGGGGGGAGGTGGACGGCAGCGGCGGGAGGACCGGGGCCGCGGCTTCGGTCACCACCGGCTCCGCGGGCACCTGGGGCAGCTGGGGCGGCGGCGCCGGGGTGGTCGTGGGCACCGAGGTGACCGGCGGGGGAGGGGTGGCGATTGCCGTGACCTTGGCGTCGGAGCCCAGGATGCCGCCGAGGAGCGGAACGAGGGCGAGCACCGCGGCCGCCAACCGAACGGCCAGACGCGTCGCCGGGCCGACCGCCACCAGGGGGGCGACCGCCGACACCGGCACCGACGCCAGGGCCTGGAACGTCGGGGAGCTCGACACCGCCGTGAGGGCGCCACGGCCAGTGGCCTCGGCTGTCACCCGGACGTCGGTGGACACCGCGCCCACCGCGCCGTCGACGGTCACCGCCGCCGTCGCCCCGAAACCGTTGACAGCCGTCGTCGGTCCGGCCCCCCCGGCGGGCAGGGTTGGGGGGCCCGGGGAATTGCCCACCACTATGCGGCCCTGGTCGCCGGAGCCCCGGCGCAGCCAGGCGAGGCTGCCGACGAGGACGGGCGCCGCTCGGCGGAGCGCAATCCCGAGGTCTTCGACCTCGGCCGACCGTTCCCGGCAGGCGGCGCAGCCCCGGAGGTGGTCCTCGACCCGGGCCCGCTGCCCGCCGGCCAGGGTGCCGGCGAGATAGGCGCCCAGGTGGTCGACGGTGCGTTGGCAGCGAGGCTGGGCGTGGTTGCGCACGTGGGCCTGGAGGTAGCGGGCCCGCAGGCGGGCACGGGCCCGCACCGCCAGCTGCGACACATTGTTGGGGCTGATCCCGAGCACGCCGGCGGCCTCGCGAGCCGGGAAGCCCTCGACCTCGGTCAGCCACAGGATCGACTGCCACCGGGCGGGGAGCCCCTGGAAGGCATGGGCCACCAGTTGCGAGCTCTCGTCGGCGGCCAGGCGCTCGGACGGGCCCGGCGCGCGGGCCGCCGGGTCGCCGCCGGCCGAGTCGCCTACCGGGCCGCCGGCCAGCTCACCCGAATCGCGCCGGGCCGAGACGAGGTCGTCGACCGGGGCCGGCCGATCGGTGCGCCGCAGCTGGTCGATGGCCGCGTTGCGGGTGGCGGCCAACAGGTAGGCGCGGAACTCCATCTTCGGGGCCCGGCCCGACACGACGGCGTCGAAGACCCGCGCGAACGCCTCAGCGGCCGCGTCGGCCGCGTCGTGGTCGTTGCCGGCCACCGCCCTGGCCACCCGCCGGGCCGCGGGGCCATGCCGGCGGAAGAGCTCGGCGAACACCTCGCGGTCGCCGGCGGCACCAGCCTGTACCAGCTCGGCGTCCGACGCATCGGGGACGGACACCTCGGAGACACTGGTTTCCACCCGTAGTCGCGTCGCTGCCATCTCGCCGATCATCCGTGTCGAGAGGGTGGCCCGGTTCCTGGAGCCGTCCTCTAACGATTCGTGCACCGAGGGTACCCGCACGAGCACGGATTGTCCCCTCGGGAGCGCTCAGAAAGTCCTCCGGCAGCTCACAGCTTGCTCTCAGGACCGGGTGGTTCTCTGAGAACATGGAAACGACTCCCACCGCCCCCCACGCCGTCTCGCCGTCCACCGAGCCGACCCCCCGTGCCGGGCGCGCCTGGCCGTCGTTCGACGAGCCTCCGCCGCCCGACACGCCGACGACGGAGACAGCCGAACAGCCCGCCAGCACGGTCCCCGAGCGCGAGTACGGCTCCCCGACGTTCGAACGGCATGGCGGCCCGCCGACGTTCGAGCTGCCGCCCCCACCCCCGATCCCGCCCGGCGCCGGTGCATCCGTGCCCCCCGGGGGGTCGCGGCGCGCCGTTCCCCGGCGCCTGGCCGCGGTCTTCGCCGCCCTCGCCCTGCTTGTCGGGGCGGTCATCGGCGGGGTAGTCGGCGCAAACACAGTCGACGACACCTCGACTGTGCAAACGGCCGGCCCGTCGTTCAACTCGAGCTCCCTGGCGACTCCCCAGGACATCCAGGGCGTGCTGGCCAAGGTCGAGCCCGGTGTGGTCTTCATCCGCACCCAGGCATCGCGGCTCGGGCGGTTCTTCCCCGAGAGTGGGGCGGGCACGGGCATGATCCTGACGCCCGACGGTGAGGTGCTCACCAACGCCCACGTGGTGGAAGGGGCGACGTCGATCACCGTCACCCTCAACGAGGAGGAGACGGCCCGCCCGGCCGACCTCATCGGCACCGTCCCGGGCGCCGACGTGGCCCTGCTCCGCATCCGCGACGCCAAGAACCTTCCCACCGTGAGCCTCGGCCGGTCGGCCGACCTGAAGGTGGGCGACGGCGTGCTCGCCATCGGCAACGCCCTCGGGCTCCAGGGTGGCCTCACCGTCACCGAGGGCATCGTCTCCGCCCTCCACCGCGACATCTCCGACCAGGGCGGCTCGCTCGACGACCTCGTGCAGACCGACGCCGCCATCAACCCCGGCAACTCCGGCGGGCCCCTCGTGACCTCCGACGGCCTTGTCGTCGGGATGAACACGGCCGTGGCCGGTGATGCCCAGAACATCGGGTTCGCCCTGTCGATCGACAAGGTGAAGCCCGTGATCGACGGCATCCGCGCCAATCCGTCTGGCGCCGGGTCGACCACCCCCGCATCGGGCGCCTTCCTCGGGGTCTCGACCAGGGCGACCGGAACCGGTGGGCTGCTCGTGGGCGACGTGACGCCCGGCTCGCCGGCCGAGAAGGCCGGCATCCAGGCCGGCGACGTGATCCGCAGCGTCGACGGCCGGCCCGTGTACGCCCCCGAGGACCTCGGGGCCGCCATCTCCAGCCGCCAGCCCGGTGACGAGGTCAACCTGAGCTGGGACCGCTCCGGCCAGGTCCGTACCGCCAAGGTGGCGCTCGCCTCCCGCTAGACACCCGGGCCCGCTGGCCCGGGCGGCGCCGCCTCCCAGGAGGCAGTGACAGGTCGACATGCACGACTGGCCCGGTTCGGGCACAATCTCTTTGCCGACGTAGAGAGGAGTACTGCCCACATGGCCCACCTGACCAGGTTCCTGATGCAGGACCACGCTCGGATCTTTCGGGCGCTCGACGCCTGTGCGAAGGATCCGAACAGCCTTCCCACGGCGCTCAACGCGTGCAACGAGATCGAGTCCCACATGACGATCGAGGAGGAGTTGGTCTACCCGCTCCTGCGCGACGAGATCGACGGCCGGGAAGCCGACGAGTCTGAGGCCGAGCACGCCGAGGCGAGGGAACTGATCGCCGCCGTGCGCGACCTGGAGCCGGGCGACCCCAGCCTCGGCACCCTCATGCAACAGATCCAGAAGGCCGTGGGCGAGCACGTGGACCACGAGGAGTCCGCGGTCCTGCCCCGCATCCACGAGCACCTCCTGGCCAAGGAGTGGGACCTGGGCCGCATCGCCTTCGGCATGCGCCAGGAGCTCCTCGGCGAGAACGACCGCCCCAAGGCCCTCTCCGCGGCCCGCATGAACCCCAACGCCGGATGGACGCATGGCTCCGTCCCCCTCGCCGGCTGGTAGTAGGGCACCAGTCGTTGGTTCCGGCGTGGGGACCCCAAGCGGAGGCCCCGCGGGGGGGACGCCAGGGGGCCACGGCGGTGGCTGCCGCCTTCCTTCTCCTGGGCCTGGCGGCACGTA
>JBPCJV010000306.1:0-5260 GCA_051004925.1 Acidimicrobiales bacterium
GCCGCCCTCGGCATGGGGCGTTTCCCGGTTGCCGGGGTGGCCAACTACGGCGACGACTTCCTCTTCCCCCGCTTCAACCCCGAGTACCGCCCCCACCAGGGCAACGACATCTTCGCCGCCGCGGGCACGCCAGTGCGGGCCTCCGAGGACGGCACCGTGCGCTTCACCGAGGGCGGCATCAGCGGGAAGGCGTACTACCTGACGACGGGCGGCGGTACCTACTACTTCGGCTGCCACATGTCGGCGTTCGCCGACCTCCCCAGCGGTTCGAGCGTGTCGCAGGGCCAGATCGTCGGCTTCGTGGGCGACACCGGCGACGCCGCCGGCGGCGCCCCCCACCTGCACTTCGAGATCCACCCCGGCGGGGGCGGCGCCGTGAACCCGAAGTCCATCCTCGACGGCTGGCTCGACGAGGCCCTCGCCAACGTGGCCTCCATCGTGGCCAGCTACCAGCAGGTGGGCCTGCCCAAGGCCATCAGCTACGCCGGGACCCTGCGCCGCTTCGACGAACCACTGTCCGGTGGGAGCGGCATCGCCACCCTCCTGGCCGACTCGTCGTCGAACCCAGGGGTCCGGCGGCTGAGCGAGCTACGCGCCTCGAGAAGCATGACGAGCGACAGCTCGAAGGCCGACGCCGCCATCGCCGAGGCCTGGCACGATGCCGACCGCACATCGCAGTCACTGCTCTCGCTCGTCACCCCGCTCGCCCTCGAGAACACTCTGGCGCGTAACAGCTGAAGCGACCCCCGCAGGGGCGCTACGGCAGGGTCACCAGGTCGTCGCGGTGGACGACCTCGTGGGGCACCGACTCGGGCAGGTCACCCGTGCGCCGGCCGGCCACCTGGCGCAGGGCGTCGGCGCTCAGCCGGGCCAGCCCCTTGGCGAAGACGCGACCCTCGGCGTCGCAGATCTCCACCGCGGCGTCGGCGTCGAAGGAGCCGGCGACCTCGATCACGCCGGCGGGCAGCAGCGACGACTTGCGCTCCACGACCGCCCGCCGGGCGCCGTCGTCGACGGTGACCGTGCCCGACGCCTGCACCGCGAAGGCGATCCACAGCTTGCGGGCGGGGAGCCGCCGGTCGTGGGGCCGCACCATCGTGCCCACTCCGGCCAGGCCGTCGGCCGCCTCCAGCAGCACTCCGGGGCGGTCGGCGGCGGCGATGACGGCCCGCACCCCCGACCACGCCGCCATCTTGGCCGCGGCCAGCTTCGAGGCCATACCGCCACTCCCCCGCCACGACCCCGACCCGCCGGCCACCCGCTCGAGCTCGTGATCGACCTCGACGATCTCCTGGATGAGCGAGGCGTCCTCGTGGAACCTGGGGTCGCGGTCGAGCAGACCCGGCCGGTCGGTCAGGAGCACGAGCACGTCGGCCGCCACCAGGTTGGCCACGAGGGCGGCCAGCCGGTCGTTGTCGCCGAAGCGGATCTCGTCGTCGGTGACGGCGTCGTTCTCGTTGACCACGGGCACCACGCCCAGGTCGAGGAGCCGGCGCAGGGTGCCCCGGGCGTGCAGGTACTGGGAGCGGTGCACGAAGTCGAGGGGGGCCAGGAGCACCTGGCCACCGATCAGGCCCCGCTTGGCCAGGAGATCGTCGTAGACCCGCATGAGCCTGCTCTGGCCCACGGCGGAGACGGCCTGGAGGGTGGCGGTGTCGGAGGTCGCCACGGCGGTGAGGCCAAGGGCGGGCAGGCCGGCGGCGATGGCGCCCGAGGTGACGACGATGACCTCGTCGCCCCGGCTCCGCAGCCCGGCCACCTCGGCGCAGAACTTGTCGATCGCCGCAGTGACGATCTCGCCGTTCTCGTCGGTGATCGACGACGTGCCGACCTTGGCGACGACGATCAATGTCGGCCCTTCTTCCGGGCCGCGCCGGTGCGGCGCCGGGGCTCGGCGTCGAGTTCGCCGCCGGCGCGGTACTCGAACGAGAGGGCGCCGATGTGCACCTCGTCACCCTCGCGGGCCCCGGCCCGCGACAGGGCCCGGTCGACACCGGCCCGGGCGAGGCGCTCGTGCACGAAGGCCAGCGCCTCGGCCGAGCTCAGGTCGTTGACAGCCACCGCCCGTTCCGCCGCCGCCCCCCGCACCACGAAGCCGCCGCTGTCGTCGCGGTCGACCCGCACCCCCTCGGGCTCGGGACGGTGGACCACGAAGGCGTCCCGGGTGGGCTGTGCCGCCCGCGCCTCACGCACGAGGGCGGCCATCCGGTGCAGGAGGTCGGCAAGCCCCTCGCCGGTGACGGCCGAGATCCTCGGCCCGTCCCACGGATGGCCCTCGGCGCCAGGAGTCATGTCGTTGGCACCCGGCAGGACGTCGGACTTGGTGGCCACGACGACACGGGGGCGGTCGAGGAGCTCGGGCTGGTGGCGGCCAAGCTCGGTCAGCAGGATGCGCTCCTGGTCGGCCGGCGGCACCTGGTCCACGGACACGAGGTCGACGAGCACGACCAGCACCCGGGCCCGCTCGACGTGGCGCAGGAACTGGTGACCCAGGCCCTTGCCCTCGCTGGCCCCTTCGACCAGCCCGGGGATGTCGGCCACCACCAATTCGGTGCCGTCCACGTGCACGACGCCGAGATGGGGCTCCAGTGTGGTGAACGGGTAGTCGGCGATCTTGGGCCGGGCGGCGGAAATGGCCGAGATCAGCGTGCTCTTGCCCGCGTTGGGGAACCCCACGAGGGCCACGTCGGCCATGAGCTTGAGCTCCAGGCGCAGCCACCGCTCCTCGGGCACCGTGGCCTGCTCCGCGAAGGCGGGGGCCCGTCGCCGGTTGGACAGGAAACGGGCGTTGCCCTGCCCCCCCCGGCCACCCCGGGCGGCCAGGTAGGAGTCGCCCTTGCCCACCATGTCGGCCACCACCTTGCCGTCGGCGTCGGTGACGACCGTGCCGGGCGGGACGAGCACCCGTAGGTCGTCCCCCCGCGCCCCGTGGCGGGCCTTGCCCATGCCGTGGGTGCCCTTGCCCGCCCTGCGGTGGGGATGGTCCCGGAAGGCGGACAGCGAGGCCACCTCGGGGTCGGCCACCAGCCACACGTCGCCGCCGTTGCCGCCGTCGCCGCCGTCGGGGCCCCCGCGGGGCACGTGGGCCTCCCGCCGGAAGGACACGGCTCCTGCACCTCCGCCGCCACCGGTGGCGCACAGCGACGCCTCGTCGACGAAACCGGCCATGGAGAAGGGTGGACGACCAGGCCGTTGACGGCCCTGTCGGTCAGCCTCTAGGAGGAGGGGGGTACGACGTCGACCAGGCGACGGCCACCCCGGCGACCGAAGCGGACGGTACCCACGGCAAGGGCGAAGAGAGTGTCGTCGCCGCCCCGGCCCACCTGCTCACCTGGGTGGAAGTGGGTGCCCCGCTGGCGGACGATGATGGTGCCCGGCTGCACGACGCCGCCGTTGTAGACCTTCACACCCAGCCGCTGGGCCGCGGAGTCACGACCGTTGCGCGTCGAACCGCCACCCTTGGTCTTCGACATGTCTCCCCCTCAGGCCTGGTTGCCGACTCGGGAGCCCGCGTTGATGGCCGTGATCTCGATGGTGGCGTAGTGCTGGCGGTGACCCCAGCGACGCCGGCTGTTGCTCTTGGGCTTGTAGGTGAAGCCGTTGATCTTGGGACCGACGGCCTCGCCCACGACCCGCGCCGTGACCGCGGCACCCGCCAGGCCCTCGGGGCCGGCGTGGACGGTCTCGCCGTCGACCACCAGGACAGGGGTGAAGGTCACCTCGCCGTCACTCGCGGCCAGCCGCTCGACGTCGAGGCGTTCACCCTGGGTGACGCGGTACTGCTTGCCACCGGTGGCGATCACTGCGTACATGGCGCCCAGGTTAGCCGCGCTGGCACTGCGTTCCGGCCACGCCGGCTGTCATGGCGTTCGCCACGAAGGCTAGAGGAGTGTGTCGTCGAGGACGATGCCGCGGCCCGCACAGGTGGGGCAGGTCGTGGAGAACGACTCGACCAGGCCCTCCGACACGCGCTTGCGGGTCATCTCCACCAGGCCCAGCTCGGAGATCTCGAAGACCTGCGTCCGGGTCTTGTCGCGCGACAACGCCTCCTTGAACGACCGGAGCACCTGGTCGCGGTTCTTGCGGATCTCCATGTCGATGAAGTCGATGACGATGATGCCGCCGATGTCGCGGAGGCGCAGCTGATGGGCGATCTCGGTGGCCGCCTCCAGGTTGTTGCGGAAGACCGTCTCCTCGAGGCTGGAGCTGCCCACGTTCTTGCCGGTGTTCACGTCGATGACGGTGAGGGCCTCGGTGCGCTCGATGATCAGCGACCCGCCCGACGGCAACCAGACCTTGCGGTCGAGGGCCTTGTGCAGCTGCTCGTGGATGTGCTGGCGCTCGAACAGGGGCAGCGTGGGGTCGTCGTACAGCTCGATGCGGTCGGCCAGCTCGGGGATGAGCGACGCCACGTAGTCGTGCACCTCCCGGTGGAGTTCGGCGTCGTCGATGAGCACCCCGCGGTAGTACTTGTTGAACTCCTCGCGGATGACCCGAACCGCCAGCGGCGGCTCGCGGTACAGCAGGGCGGGCGAGCCCGAGCGCTGCGCCCGCTCCTCGATCTGGGCCCACTGCCGCTGGAGCCGCTCCACGTCGCGCCGGAGCTCCTCGGGGGTGGCCCCCTCGGCCGCCGTGCGCACGATCAGGCCGTTGCCCTCGGACCGGACCTCGTCGAGGATGCGGCGGAGGCGCTTGCGCTCGTCGTCGGCCAGGCGCTTGGAGATGCCGTAGGTGGTGCTCCCCGGGAGCAGCACCATGAACCGCCCGGTGAGGGACGCCTCCTGGGTGAGCCGGGCGCCCTTTGTGCCGATCGGGTTCTTGGTGATTTGGCAGAGCACCGTCTGGCCGACCTTCAGCAGGTTCTCGATGCGGGCCGCGCCCATGGCCGCCGGGCCCTTCTCCTCCACGTCCTCCGGGTCGTACTGCACGTCGCCGCGGTAGAGCACGGCGTTCTTCGGCGTGCCGATGTCGACGAAGGCCGCCTCCATGCCCGGGAGCACGTTCTGGACCTTGCCCAGGTAGATGTTGCCGTGGATCTGGGTGGCGTCGTCGGATGGCCGGGCCACGTAGTGCTCGATGAGCGAGCGCCCCTCGAGCACGGCGATCTGGGTGGCCAGGGGCGAGCGGGACACGCACATCAGGTAGCGCCCGACGGGCCGGCCCTTGCGCTCCCGGCCCCCCGGCGCTCGCTGGCCTCGGCGCTCTTGGCGACGGTGACCGGCTCGGGGCGCCGAGCGGTGACGGGTTCGCTGCTGGTGCC
>JBPCJV010000307.1:0-4400 GCA_051004925.1 Acidimicrobiales bacterium
GACAGTCGCGATCGCCGGGTGACGGTGACCATGGCCGACGTAATCGGCCATGCGGTGGAGAGCCGGCCCCGCGTGCAGGTGTTCGCCACCTCGGCCGGGCTCAGCGGCGAGCTTGTCGCCCTCGGAACCGACGTGCTGACCGTGCAGACCGACGGCAACCCGCCGGGCCTGACCTACGTGAGGCTGGCGTCGGTGTCGGAGCTGTCTTTCCTGGATTCCGGATAGAGGTGCTCGAGTGAGCCGGCAGGAATGCGCGACGCGGCGATGAAGGCGTCGATCTCACTTTCCTGGAGGCGGATCACCCGGCCGAACTTGTACGCGGGAAGCTCGGCCTCGTCGATCAGGCGGTAGAGGGTGCGTACAGTCACCCCCAGACGACGGGCCGCCTCACCCGTGCTCATCCATCGGACGCCATCGTCAGCCATAGCCGAATACTAACTCACCGACCGCTGTCCTGTGGATTCTCATGAGGTTTCACTCGCTGTCACCGGCCGACCGGAACGGGTGGGTACCATCGTTGTGGCCAGCGGTGCGTGCCACCAGACCCACGCAGCACGCCGTAGACCTGGCAGGAGAAGACCATGTCCTCGAGGTTCGACGAGCAGAACGGGCTCGTCACCGGTGTGTTGGCGGCGATCATCGCCGTGGTCCTGATCGGTGGCGTCGTCGGGGCGTTCACCAAGGGTGGCGGTGAGAGCGCCGAGGAGAAGGCCCGAAAGCAGCAGGCCGCCAACGAGCAGGCCGCCGCCGAGGAGCAGCAGCGCCAGGCCGAGGCCGAGCGCGCCGGCCTGGGCAGCGCCGAGGCCGACCAGAAGGCGCTCGACCTGATCACGGCCAACCAGGAGAAGTGCAAGAACACCTACATTCCCAACGCCGAGGCGCGCGCCCAGCAGGCGCTCAACGACCTCAGGGAGCAGCGCGCCGCCCTCGAGACCATCGCCGCCCAGCTGCCGCCGGGCAAGGCCAAGGACGCCCTCGGGGATCAGATCGCCCCGGGCTACGAGTCCGGCGAGGCCCTGATCCAGGCCGAGCTGCGGGCGACCACCACCGACTGCCAGCTGGCCTTCACCGTCTTCCAGCTCACCCGACCGGCTCCGGAGTCAGAGCCGGAGTGACCCGGCCGGAGCGAACCGGTCCCGCCCCCGGAAAGTGGACCTGCGGGGACTTGAACCCCGGACTTCCTGCATGCCATGCAGGCGCTCTACCAGGCTGAGCTACAGGCCCGCGGCCGATCACCCTACCAGTTGCCACAAGGCCCCCAGGGCCCGCAAATGCGGCCGGTCACAGGGGTGACCGCCGGTACCATCGGCCCGTGGACGACGGGTACGACCCCCAGGCGATCGAGCGCAAGTGGCAGGCGGCGTGGCGCGACGAGGGTAGCTACGAGGTCGACAACAACGATCCGCGGCCGCCGTTCTACTGCCTGTGCATGTACCCGTACCCCAGCGGTCCCGCCCACCAGGGCCACGTCCGCAACTACACCTTCGGCGACCTGATCGTCCGCCACAAGACCATGGGCGGCCACGCCGTCCTGTCGCCGATGGGCTTCGACTCCTTCGGTCTGCCGGCCGAGAACGCGGCGATCAAGACCGGGGCCCACCCCCGGCCGTTCACCGACGAGCGCATCGCCCAGCTGAAAGCCTCGATCGCACGTCTGGGCGCGGTCTACGACTGGCGTCGGGAGGTGCGCAGCCACGACCCCGCCTACATGCGGTGGACCCAGTGGATCTTCCTGCGCCTGCTCGAGGCGGGTCTCGCCTACCGCGACCGGGCTCCGGTGAACTGGTGCCCGGGCTGCCAGACGGTGCTGGCCAACGAGCAGGTGCTGCCCGACGGCACCTGCGACCGTTCGGGCGACCTTGTCACCAAGCGCGACCTCGAGCAGTGGTTCTTCCGCATCACCGCCTACGCCGACCAGCTGCTCGACGACCTCGACGACCTCGACTGGCCCGAGCGGGTGAAGGTCATGCAGCGCAACTGGATCGGTCGCTCGGAGGGGTCCGAGTTCGACCTGGTGGTCGACGGCCGGCCCGACCTGGCCGTGCGCGTCTTCACCACCCGCCCGGACACGAGCTTCGGCATGACCTACGCCGTGCTCGCCCCCGAGCACCCGTTGGTGACCGAGCTCACCACCGACGACCGACGCGAGGCGGTGGCGGCGTTCGTGGCGCGCGTGCAGACGGAGACGGAGGTGGAACGCCAGTCGGCCGAGGGCCCGGCCGACAAGCGCGGGGTGTTCACCGGCTCCCACGTGATCAACCCCTTCAACGGTCAGGCCGTGCCCGTGTACCTGGCCGACTACGTGCTCATGGGCTACGGCACCGGGGCGATCATGGCCGTTCCCGGCGAGGACCAGCGCGACTGGGACTTCGCCAAGGCCTACGACCTGCCCATCGTCCGCACGGTGGCACCGCCCGAGGGGTGGGAGGGCGAGGCGTACACCGGCGACGGCCCGGCCATCAACAGCGAGTGGCTCGACGGCATGGCCAAGGACGAGGCCGTGGCCACCGCCATCGCGTGGCTCGAGAAGAAGGGGGTGGGGGCGGCGACGGTCAACTACCGCCTGCGTGACTGGCTGCTCTCGCGCCAGCGGTTCTGGGGGTGTCCCATCCCCATCGTCTACTGCCCCACCCACGGTGCGGTCCCCGTGCCCGACGACGAACTGCCCGTGGTGGCCCCCGACGACGTGGAGTTCCGCCCGACGGGCGAGTCGCCCCTCAAGTTCCACGAGGGGTTCCTGGCCGCCACCTGCCCCACGTGCGGCCAACCGGCCACCCGCGAGACCGACACCATGGACACGTTTGTCGACTCGTCGTGGTACTTCCTGCGCTTCACCGACGCGGCCAACGACCGGGCGCCGTTCGACCCGGCCGCCGCGGCCCACTGGATGCCCGTCGACCAGTACATCGGCGGCATCGAGCACGCCATCCTCCACCTCATGTACGCCCGCTTCTTCACCAAGGCGCTGGCCGACCTCGACATCGCCACCCGCGACCTGCGGGAGCCCTTCGCCCGGCTGTTCACCCAGGGCATGATCCGCATGGGCGGCTCGAAGATGTCGAAGTCGAAGGGCAACCTGGTCGACCCCTCGCAGTACTTCGACACCGTGGGCGCCGACGCCCTGCGCCTGTTCCACCTGTTCGTGGGACCTCCCGCCGACGACGTCGACTGGACCGAGCAGACCGACGAGATCATCGACGGCTGCTCGCGGTACCTGGCCCGGGTGTGGCGATTGGCCACCGGCCAGCTCCCACCCGCACCAGGCGCCGCCGGGGCGAGTGACGATCTAAATCGGGCGACCCACCGGCTGATCGCGCGGGTGTCCGACGACTACGAGCGCTGGTCGTACAACACCGCGGTGGCTGCGTGCATGGAGTTCACCAACCTCCTCTACCGGCACGTGCAGGCGGGGGCGACCGGGGCGGAGGTCGACGCCGCCGTCGACAGCCTGCTGCTGCTGATGGCGCCCATGACGCCCCACATCACCGCCGAGCTGTGGGAGCGCCGCCACGGCGAGGGGGCCCGCATCCACGCCCAGCCCTGGCCTCAGGCCGACCCCGCCCTGGCCGCGGTGGAACGGGCCACCATGATCGTCCAGGTGAACGGCAAGGTCCGCGACCGCATCGAGGTCGACACCGACGTCGAGGAGGCGGAGATGGAGCGGCTCTCGCTGGCGTCGCCCCGAGTGCAGTCCGCCCTCGAGGGACGCACCCCCACGCGCGTGGTGGCCCGTCCGCCCAAGCTGGTCAACCTGGTCGTCGGGTGACCGGCCTGCATGGCCCGAACGCAATGACGGCCTGCGTGGCCCGAACGCCGTGACACTGCCGGACTGGGAGCGGCGCTTCCGGGCGCCGAGCGTGGGGTTCCCGAGCTGGGCCCGCCACGCCCCCGACCGCCTGACGCTGGCTTCCGACGAGAGCGGCACCTGGCAGGTGTACGCGTGGGACCGGGCGGCGGGCACCACCCGACGGGTGACCGACGAGCGCATCGGCGTCTCCCGGGGCGCCTGCACCCCCGACGGCGAGGGCGTCGTCTGGTTCCGCGACGAGACGGGCGACGAGGTGGGGCACTGGCGTGTCGCGCCCTTCGCCGCGGACTCCGACACCACGTCCGAAGGCACGCTGCTGGCTCCCGGCGTGGACGACGCCTGGAGCGCAGGGATCTCCCTGGGTGACGGCCTGGTGGTGGTGGGCACCGCATCCGACGACGGCTTCGCCGTCCACGTCTGCGTCGACGGTGCCGGGGGGCGAGTCCTGCACCGCCATCCCGAGACGGTGGAGGTGGCCGGGTTCTCCTACGACTCGAAGCTGCTGGCGCTCCATCATGCCGAGCATGGCGACGCCCTCCCCATGGCGGTGAAGGTCGTCGACCCCCGCACCGGCGACGTGGTCGGCGAGCAG
>JBPCJV010000308.1:0-5264 GCA_051004925.1 Acidimicrobiales bacterium
CCGCCGAGCTGTGCGTCCTGCAGTTCGTCGACCCCTTCCAGCTCCTCGTGGCCACCATCCTGTCGGCCCAGACGACCGACGAGCGGGTCAACCTGGTCACACCGGGCGTCTTCGCGGCCTGGCCCACCCCGGCCGACCTGGCCGTGGCCGACCCCGCCCTGGTGGAGGAGCGCATCCGCACAATCGGCCTGTTCCGGGCCAAGGCCCGGTCGCTCGTGGGCATGGCGGCCGCCCTCGAGGCGCGCTTCGGCGGCGAGGTGCCTACGGCGATGGCCGACCTCGTGACCCTGCCGGGAGTCGGTCGCAAGACGGCCAACGTGGTGCGCAGCGTGGGCTTCGGCCTACCCGGGCTGCCGGTGGACACCCACGTCGGGCGCCTGAGCCGGCGCCTGGGACTCACTACGGAGACCGACCCCACCAGGGTCGAGGCCGACCTCGACCGCCTCGTCCCGGCCGCCGAGCGCGGGGCCCTCAGCCTGCGCCTGATCCTGCACGGGCGCCGGATCTGCGTGGCCCGCCGGCCCCGGTGTACCGAGTGCGGGCTCGCCGACTTCTGCCCGTCGGCGGCGACCTTTTCGATGCCGATGGAAATCTCGGGGGCCGGTGGGAACAAGGAGGGTCGAGGTGGCGTTACGATGGTCTGAGGGACCAGGTTCCCGCCACCTAGGTCCCCTGAGGCGGTCTACGGGTTCCGCCGCCCGGGCCGCCCGCTGAAGGCCCTCCTTCGGAGCGCCGTCAGCCGCGTCCGGCCTCCTTCAGCGCTTCGGCGGTGTTGGCCAGGCGCCGGGCGGCATCGGTGAGTGCCCGCTCCGCCTCGAACAGCTCCTGCGACACGCTGAGGGCGCCCTTGCCTCCCCGGGGGACCCGGTCGGCGTCGGACCTCGACGCAGCCTCGCCGATCCGGGCGACCCGGCGCACCAGGTCGTCCACGCTGGCGGCCATCGACGACAACTCCGAGCTGCGTACCACGTCGGCACTCACGCTCCGGGTCTATCAGGGCCGGGACAGGGCACCACGCAGGTAGCATCGGCGTGTGCTCACCCGTCTCGACCTGCGGGGCGCAGGCCGGGACCTCCGGGCCCGTCTGCCTCGACCCGCCGAACCAGGACCTGGTCCCGTGGAGGCCGTCAGGGAGATCGTCGCCGCCGTGGCCGCCCGGGGTGACAGCGCAGTCCGCGAGTACACGGAGCGCTTCGACGGTGTGGTGCTCGACGACCTGCGGGTTGCCCCGGGCGAGCTGCTGGCCGCCCTCGACGCCACCCCCGCCCCCCTCCGCGAGGCCATGGAGACCGCCCGCGACGCCATCGCCTGGTTCCACCGCAGCCAGGTCCGGGTGGACAGCCGCCACGAGCGCGACGGCATCGTGGTGCGGGAGCTGCGCCGGCCCGTGGCCCGGGCCGGCCTGTACGCCCCCGGCGGCCGGGCCCGCTACCCCTCGACGGTGCTCATGACCGCCGTACCGGCGCGCGAGGCGGGGGTCGCCGAGCTGGTCCTGTGCGTGCCGCCCGAGGGCGACGGGCGCATCGCCGGGCCCACTCTGGCCGCAGCGGCGCTGGCCGGCGTCGACGAGGTGTACCGCATCGGAGGGGCCCAGGCGGTGGCCGCCATGGCCTACGGCACCGAGACGATCCGTCCCACCGACGTCATCGTCGGCCCCGGCAGCGTGTACGTGGCCCTGGCCAAGCGCGAAGTGGCGTCGTCGGGCCTGGTGGGCATCCCCTCGGGGTTCGCCGGCCCGTCCGAGGTGGTGGTGGTGGCCGACGAGACGACACCGGTCGAGTTCGCCGCAATCGACGTGATCGTCCAGGCCGAGCACGGCCCCGACGGCCTGGCCTGGCTCATCACCTGGTCCGACGAGGTGGCCGATGCCGTCACCGAGGCGGTGACCCGGCTGGTGGCCGACTCGCCCCGGCGCGCCGACCTCGAAGCCACGCTGGCCGGTGGTGGCTACGCGGCGATTGTCGAGGGGCCGGAGCAGGCCCTGGCCGTGGCCAATGTCATCGCCCCCGAGCACCTCGAGCTGATGTGCGCCGACGCCGAGGACCTCCTGCCCCTCGTGCAGAACGCCGGGGCGGTGTTCTGCGGCCTGTCGTCGCCCGCCTCGATAGGCGACTACCTGGCCGGGCCCAGCCACGTCCTTCCCACCAACGGTTCGGCCCGCTTCTCCAGCGCCCTGCGGGTCGACGACTTCGTCCGCCACGTCCACGCCGTCATCGTCGACGAGTCCGCCCTGGCGCGCGTCGCCCCTCACGTGGTCGCCCTGGCCGAGGCCGAGGGCCTGGACGCCCACGCGGCGTCGGTGACCATCCGTGGCGCGCTCGCCACAGATGCTCGATTGAAGGCCCCGCCGTGAACGCGACGGTGCGCGACGACCTCGCCGCCCTCGAGGGCTACCACTCGCCCCAGGTGGCGGTGGCCGTGCGCCTCAACACCAACGAGTCGCCGTACCCCCCGCCCGAGGCTTGGCGCGCCGCCCTGCTCGACGAGATGGCCGGGATCTCGTTCAACCGCTATCCCGACCGCGAGGCCCTCGCCCTGCGCCGCGCCCTTGGCGAGCTGCACGGCGTCGGGCCCGAGCAGGTGTTCGCGGCCAACGGGTCCAACGAGATCCTCCAGGCCCTGTGCCTCGCCTATGCCGGCCACGGGCGCACGGTCGCCGTCTTCGAGCCCACGTACAGGCTCCACAGCCACATCGCCCGCATCACCGGTGCCGACGTCGGCGTCGGTGGCCGCCGTGACGATTTCACCCTCGACCTCGACGAGGTCCGTCGGGTCCTGGCGGCATCCCAGCCCGCCATCACCTTCCTGTGCTCGCCCAACAACCCCACCGGCACCGTCGACCCCGGGCCCACCACGGCCGCGGTGGTCGCCGCCGCCCCGGGCCTGGTCGTGGTCGACGAGGCCTACGGCCAGTTCGCCGCCCACACCGCCATCGGCCAGGTTGCCGAGGGCGGCGCCCTGGTCGTGGTCCGCACGTTCTCCAAGACGTGGGCCCTGGCCGGACTGCGCCTCGGCTACTGCGTGGCCCCGCCGGAGGTGGTCACCGCCCTGGAGCGGGTCACCCTGCCCTACCACCTCGACGCGGCCAAGCAGGCCGCCGGCCGCCTGGCACTGGGATACCGCGCCGAGATGGAGGCCCGGGTGGCGATGCTCGTGGACGAGCGTGCCCGGATGGCCCAGGCCCTGGGGGCGCTCCCTGTCGACACCTGGCCGTCGGGTGCCAACTTCGTCCTCTTCCGGCCCCGCGCCCGGCCCGGAACCGAGGTGTGGACGGCCCTGGTGGAGCGTTCGGTGCTGGTGCGCAACTGCGCCGACTGGCCCGGCCTCGACGGCTGCCTGCGGGTCACCGTCGGCACCCCGGTCGAGGACGACGCCTTCCTGGCCGCCCTGACGGAGGTCCTCTCGTGACTACGGCCCGCTCCGCCACACGCTCCCGGGTTACGAAGGAGACGTCGATCCAAATCGACCTCTACCTCGACGGCACCGGCCAGGCCACCGTCGCCACCGGCCTGCCGTTCTTCGACCACATGTTGTCCCAGCTGGGCAAGCACGGTGGCTTCGACCTGTCGCTGTCGGCTAAGGGCGACCTGGAGGTCGACGCCCACCACACCGTGGAGGACGTGGGCATCGCCCTGGGCGAGTGCCTGCACACCGCCCTGGGCGACAAGGCGGGCGTCCGCCGCTTCGCCTCGGTGTCGCTGCCCCTCGACGAGTCGCTCGTCGACGTGGCCCTCGACCTGTCGGGCCGTCCGTACCTGCACTACGCCGTCGAGCCCGGCTCCGAGCCGCTCGGCACGCCGCCCTTCGACCCGCAGCTGGCCGAGGAGTTCTGGCGGGCCTTCGCCACGTCGGCCGCCCTCACCCTTCACCTCGACCTGCGTCGGGGCAAGAATCCCCACCACATCCTCGAGGCCTCGTTCAAGGCCGTGGCGCGCGCCCTGCGCGACGCCGTCCGCATCGAGGGGTCCGAGGTTCCGTCCACCAAGGGCCAACTGTGAGCCCCAACCCGCCGTTCTTTACGCGATATCCAACACGGGTTGTTGGATATCGCGTAAAGAACACAGAGGGGCGGCCGTGATCGCGGTGCTCGACTACGGCATCGGCAACTTGCGGTCGGCCCAGAAGGCGCTCGAGCGGGTGGGCGCCGACGCCCACCTCACTGCCGACCCCGCCGAGGTGGAGGCCGCCGCCGGCGTCGTGCTTCCGGGAGTGGGGGCGTTCGGGCGTTGCCTCGAAGCGCTGCGGTCGACGCAGCTCGAGGAGCCCGCTCGGCGGGCGGTCGAGGCCGGCACGCCGTTCCTCGGCATCTGCATCGGCATGCAGATGCTGTACGAGGGCTCCGACGAGGACCCGACCACGCCGGGGATGGGCGTGCTCGAAGGCCGTGTCCGCCGCCTGCCCGAGGGTGTCAAGCGGCCCCAGATCCAGTGGAACCGCCTCGATCGCCGGGCTGCCAGCCCCATGTTCTCCGAGCTCGACGAGCCCACGTGGGTCTACTTCAACCACTCCTACGCCCCCGAGGCGGGGCCCGACGTGGTGGCCACGTGCGACTACGGCGAGACGGTCGTGGCCGCGGTGGAACGAGGGCCCCTGTGGGCCACCCAGTTCCACCCCGAGAAGTCGGGCACCACCGGTCTGCAGATCCTGGCCAACTTCGTCGCCGCCACTGTCACCCCGCTCAGAGGGCCGCTCGGGCCCAAGCCTGTCGCGACACCCGGGGGCGGCTGAGCCCGGGTGGAGCTGTTCCCGGCCATCGACCTGCGGGGAGGTCGGTGCGTGCGCCTCTACCAGGGTGACTACGGACGCGAGACCGCGTACGGCACCGACCCCGTGTCGGTGGCCCTGGCGTTCGCCGCCGCCGGGGCGGGCTGGGTGCACGTCGTCGACCTCGACGCCGCCCGCACCGGCGTGCCCGAGAACCGCGGCGTGGTGGGGGAGATCGCCCGGGCGGTGGCCCCCGGCACCTTTGTGCAGGCCGGCGGCGGGGTGCGCGACCATGCCGCGGCAGAGGCGCTCTGGGCCGCGGGCGTGACCCGCGTCGTGCTCGGCACGGCGGCGGTCGAGAACCCCGAGCTGGTCTGCGACCTGGCGGCCGAGGGCCCCGTGGCCGTCGGCGTCGACGTGCGCGACGGCGACGCCGCTGTACGGGGGTGGACGGAGCCCTCCGGACGGGCCCTCGACGACATCCTGGACACATTTGCCGACGCCCGGGTGGACGCCGTGGTGGTCACCGAGATCGCGCGCGATGGCACCCTCACCGGTCC
>JBPCJV010000309.1:0-4190 GCA_051004925.1 Acidimicrobiales bacterium
CACCAGGGCCAGCAGCGACCGGATTCGCAGCCAGAGTGACCTCATAACGCCGGTTCAACTATAACCCCGGCCCGTCCGGACCGGTTTCGGGGCGGTGTCGCGGACCGGGCGATCAGGCGAACCGGCGCATGTGCACGTTGAGCACCAGCCCGATGGCGATGAAGGTGGCCACCGTCGAGGAACCTCCGTACGACATGAGAGGGAGTGGGATTCCGGCGATAGGGGTGATACCCATCGTCATGCCGACGTTCTCGAACACCTGGAACACCAGCATGGCGAGCACGCCGACGCAGACCAGGGTGCCGAACCGGTCCCTCGAGACGACGGCTGATCGCCAGGTGCGCCACACCACGATGGCGAACAGGCCCATCAGGGTCACCGCCCCGATGAAGCCCAGCTCCTCGGCCACGGCGGTGAAGATGAAGTCGGTGTGCTGCTCGGGCACGAACGACAGGTTGGTCTGCGACCCCTGGAACACCCCTTTGCCGGCCACGCCCCCGGCGGCGATGGCGATCTGGGACTTGCGCAGGTTGTAGGTGGAGCGCTGCGTGTCGGATTGGGGGTCGAGGAAGGCCGAGAGGCGGTCGACCTGGTACTCCTTCAGCACTCCCAGCTGGATGATCGCGCCGGCGCCCAGCGCCCCGGCCAGCACCAGGGCGGCGAGATGGCGGGGCCGGGCGCCCCCGACGAGCAGCAGGGCCAGGAGGATGCCGATGAAGACCATGGCCGTGCCGAAGTCGGGCTGGCGGTAGATCAGCACGAGCGGCACGGCGATCAGGACGAGGACCACGGCCACGCGGCGCCCGTCGAGGTCGGACCGGTGCCGGGCGATGTAGGCGCTGAGGCACACGATCATGGCCGCCTTGGCGAACTCCGAGGGCTCCAGCTGGAAACTGCCCAGTTGGAACCAGGCCTGGGTTCCCCGTTTGGTGGCGCCGAGGGGCGACACGACGAGGAAGAGCATGATCAGGGTAAGCACATACAGCGCGGGAGCGAGGTCGGGTAGCGACCGGTAGGCGATGAGGAGGACGACGATCATCACCGCGATCCCGACGCCGATGTAGGCGGCCTGGCGCTTGAGGTAGTAGCTGCCTCCGAACGCGGACGACGCCTGCTCGTTCCGGGTCGCCGAGTAGATCATCAGCAGACTGAGGGCACTGATCACGAGCACGGCGCCGAGTAGGACAACGTCGATGTGGCGCCAGGGCGCAGCCAGCTCACTGGTCGTGCCACGGCCGGCCGAGCGGGTACCCCGGAGGGTGGGGGCGACCACTATGCGGTGACCCCGGGCATCAGTCGGAACCGCCGACCCGGTTGACGGGCTGGACGTCGTCCACACCGGCCAGCTTCTCGAGCACGCGTCGGGCAACCGGGGCGGCGGCAGAGGCGCCGAACCCGGACTGCTCCATCACCACGGTCACCTGGAACTTTGGGGCGTCGGCGGGTGCGAACGCGCTGAAGAGGGCGCTGTCCTGCTTGCCCGCAACCTCGGCCGTGCCGGTCTTGCCCGCCACCGCGAACTCCGAGAGCGGGAAGCCCTGGAAGGCGGGGTAGGCGGTGCCGTCGACATCGGCGACCGCCCCCTTGAAGCCGGCGAGGATGGGATCGCGCACCGTGGGTGGCAGGTCGATCCTACGGACGGGCTGCGTCTCGATCCTGCGGACCACCTGGCCATTGGCGTCGAGCACGGCGGAGGCAACCCGAGGAGCGTAGACCGTGCCACCGTTGGCGAAGGTGGCATAGGCGTTGGCCAGCTGCATGGGCGACACGGCCACGTCGCCCTGGCCCACGGCCATGTTCATGTTGTCGCCGGTGAACCAGTCTCGTGTCATGAACAGGCCAGGGTTGGCGTCGAAGGCACGCTTTCTGCCCTCCGGGTCCGGAACACGTCCGACGGCCTCGTATGGCAAGTCGACCCCGGTGGCGGAGCCGAGACCGAGCCTCCGGGCGACGTCCTGGATGCCAGTGGCACCGAAGCGATCCTTGTTCTCCCAGAAGTACTCGCCCATCCGGTAGAAGAACACGTCGCTCGAGACGGCCATCGCCCGCGTGACGTCGACGTTGCCGTAGGGCTTGCTCCGTGCGTTCTTGAACACGCGGCCGCCGACGGTGATCATTCCGGGGTCGGCGACGGTATCGCGGGGTCCGATCATGCCCTTCTCGAGGGCGGCCAGCCCTGTCACCAGCTTGAACGTGGACCCCGGTGCGTACAGACCCTGGAGGGCCCGGTTGTTCAGCGGAAAGTCCCCGACCGGGTCCTGGAGCTCGGCGAACTTGGCCTGGCTGATCCCGTCGACGAAGTCCTTCGGATCGAAGCTGGGGTAGGAGGCCATGGCCACCACCGAGCCGTTGCTGGGATCGAGTACCACCACAGAACCGGCCGGGGCCTTGAACCCCTCCCCGCTGCTTCCGTCGTAACTCCCTCGGGCCGCCTCCAGACCCTGCTGCAACGACTCCTCGGCCAGCGCCTGCACGTCGAGGTCGACGCTGAGCTGCAGGTCGTGGCCCTGCACGGCCGGCTGCACGCCGAGCGTGCGCAGCACTTGGCCCTTCGAGTCGATCTCGAGCCTCTCGACCGCAGGCTCGCCTCGCAGGTCGGACTCGTAGGCCTGCTCCACACCGGACTTGCCGATGGTGTCGCCCGCCTTGTAGCCGCCGTCCTTGCGGGCCTCGAGCTCCGTGTCGTTGATCTGGCCCACGTACCCGAGGAGGTGGGCGCCGACGATGCCGTTGGGGTAGTTGCGCTTGGTCAGCTGCACCGCGTCGACGCCCGGGAAGTCGTTCTGGTGCTCCTTGATGTAGATGAGCTTCTCCTTGGCCACGTCCTCGACCAGGGGTACCGGCTTGAAGGGGCTGAAGCGGTCGTCGCGCACCCGCTTGATCAGGTCGTCGACCGGGACCCCGAGGATGGGTGAGAGCCGGGCCAGGATCTCGGGGCCGCGCTCGGCGAGGTCGCGACTGAGCGTCACCGCGTTGACCACACGGTTGTCGACGATCACCTTGCCGTTGCGGTCGAGGATGCGACCCCGGGGGGCCTCGGTGGCGATCAGGCGGACGCTGTTGTTCTGCGCCTCCACCGACAACGTGGGCGCGGCCAGCACCTGGAGGTACCACAGGCGGGTCAGCATGGCCGCGAACAGGGAGATCACGATCACGCCGAGGATGCCCATTCTCAGACGGGTAGAGTCTGCGGTCACCTCCTGCTCATACCACGAACCCGCCCCTGGCAGGGGCGCGGTCGAGGGCCCAGCCCATGGTCCTAACCGTCACGGGAGCCAGGAGGGCGTTCATGGCGCCGACGAGGACGATGACCAGACCGAGCCGGGCGGTGACGAGGCTGGTGTCGCCCAGGACCGATGCGGTCAGGGCGAACGCCAGCTCGCCGCCGGCACTGGCCACGAAGGCCGTGAGCACGGGAATCCACCACGACGAGCGCAGGATCCCGGTCTGCGCCGTGCCCACGGCGTAGCCGACCATGCTGTACACGAGGGCGGACAGGCCGAGCGGCGTCTGCAGGAACAGGTCGACGGCCATCCCGGAGCCGAACCCCACCGCCGCCCCCCGCACCGGGCCCCCCACGATGCCGGCGGCGACGGCCAGCAGGAGCATGAGGTTGGGCATGACCCCGAGCACCCGGACGCGGGTCAGCAGGGTGAGCTCGATGATGAGGGCGGTCAACACCACGAGGGGCACCCGCAGGCGCGGGTCGGAGATCACGGTTGGCCCCTCCAGAGCAGGACCTTCACGAACTCGATGCGGGCCAGGTCGACCAGCGGGTCGACGGTGACGCTCTGCGACAGGGCGCCGGGTTCCGCCTTGGCCTCCCGCACCCGTCCGACGGGCAGGTCGGGCGGAAACACGCTGCCCTGCAGGCCGCTGGTGACCACGGCCTCGCCCGGGGCCACGGTGGTGGCCATGTCGACCAACTCCACCGACAGCGGCTTGCCGTCGCCCGCTCCCTTCGTCACGGCCAGGCTGCCCGAGCCCTGGAGGCGGATGCCGACGCTGGAGGAGCGGTCGGTGACGAGCATCACGGTCGACCGCGAGCGCGACACGTCGACCACCCGGCCGACCAGACCGTTTCCCGTGACGACGGGCATCCCCTTGTCGATCTTGTCGTCGGTGCCCTTGTCGATGGCCACGGTGAGCTGGAAGTTGGACGGACCGGTGGAGACCACTCGGGCCGAGAC
>JBPCJV010000310.1:0-9787 GCA_051004925.1 Acidimicrobiales bacterium
GCGGTGGACAGGTGCTGGAAGTGGAGCCGGGCGCCTGGTTGGCTGGTGGAGAGGCAGCCCGCCGTGAGGCGCAACAGGGCCAGGTCGCGCAGGACCATGACCTCCTCGGCCGCGGCGGGTACGCCGGGGATACCGAGGCGGCTCGACCACTCGCCCTCGTGCATGTGGCCGCCGCCGGCGAGGAGGTCGTCCTCGCAGTGCTGGGTGAGCGTGACGCCCAGGTAGGACGAATACTCCAGCGCCCGCCGCATGAGGCGGCCGTCCTGCACGCCGGCACCGTCGTCGGTGAACAGACGGACCCCGAGGGCGGCCATCTCGGCCAGGGGGGCCAGCGTCTGTCCCTTGCGGCCCTTGGTGATGGCCCCGGCCACCCGGACGTGGCAGGGCACGCCCGTGCCGAGCTCCAGCACCTCGCGGACCGCGGCGGCGCAGTCGAGCGCCGGCTCGGTGTTGGGCATGGCCACCACCGCCGTGTAGCCGCCGAGTGCCGCACCCCGGGCGCCGGTCTCCACCGTCTCGGCCTCCTCCTTCCCCGGCTGGCGCAGATGGGCGTGGAGGTCGACGAGCCCGGGGGCCACGACGCAGCCGGCGACGTCGAGGACTCGGGCGTGGGGCGGGGCCTCTACACCCGGGCCGACGGCGACGATGCGACCGTCGGAGACGACCACATCGGCGTCTCGGGTCCCGGAGGCGTCGACCACCCGGCCGCCACGGAGGACCGTGCTCACCTCAGCCACGGGGGTTCGATCCCAGGAGGAGGAAGAGCACGGCCATGCGCACGGCGACCCCGTTGGCCACCTGGCGGGTGATGAGGGAGCAGGGCAGGTCGGCCACGTCGGCGGCGATCTCCACGCCCCGGTTGAGCGGGCCGGGGTGCATCACCAGTGCGTCGTCGGCCAGCAGCCCGGCCCGGCTCCTGGTGAGGCCGTACCGCGCCGTGTACTCCCGCATGGAGGGCAGCAGGGCCTCGGTCTGGCGCTCGGCCTGCATGCGTAGCAGGTAGGCTACGTCGCACTTGGCCAACACGCTGTCGAGGTCGTGACTCACGGTGACCGGCCACCCGTCGAGGTTGGGCGGCAGCAGGGTGGGCGGGCTGACGAGCGTGACCTCGGCGCCGAGCATGGTGAAGGCCCAGACGTCGGAGCGCGCCACCCGGGAGTGCTTGACGTCGCCGACGATGGCGATCCGCAGCCCGTCGAGGCTGTGCAGCCGGTGCTGGGCGCGGATCGTGTAGCAGTCGAGCAGCGCCTGGGTGGGGTGCTCGTGCCAGCCGTCGCCGGCGTTGATCACCGAGGCGCCCACCCACGACGCGATCTGGTGGGGCACGCCGGCCGAGGAGTGGCGCACGATCAGGGCGTCGACTCCCATGGCCTCGATGGTCTGCACCGTGTCGCGCACCGACTCGCCCTTCTTCACCGACGAGGCGGCCACCGAGAAGTTCATGGTGTCGGCCGAGAGGCGCTTGGCTGCGGCCTCGAACGACAGGCGGGTGCGGGTGGACTCCTCGAAGAAAAGCGAGGCGATGGTGCGGGCCCGCAGGGCGGGCACCTTGGGCACGGCCCGCTCGCTCACCTCCACGAAGGAGTCGGTGACCCCCATGACCTCGGTGATGCCGTCGACGCCGAGGTCGCCGACCGACAGCAGGTCTCTTCCGCTCATCCGCGCCGCCGCGTGCTCGGGACCATCACGCCGAGATCGACGCCGTCCTCATGGACGTCGACCACCTCGTCGCGGCGGGTGGGGAGGTTCTTGCCCACGTAGTCGGGGCGGATGGGCAGCTCGCGGTGGTCGCGGTCGACCATCACCGCCAGCTGGACGGCGCGGGGCCGGCCGTAGTCGTTGAGGGCGTCGAGGGCGGCGCGCACGGTGCGACCGGTGAAGAGCACGTCGTCGACGAGCACCACGACCTTGCCCGTGAGGTCAAAGGGGATGTCGGTGACGGCCTCGGGCATCACCGGGCGCAGGCCGATGTCGTCGCGGTAGAAGGCTACGTCGAGGGTGCCGACGGGGACCTCCCTCGACTCCACGCGCTGCAGGGAGTCGGCCAACCACCTGGCCAGGCCGGCCCCGCCCGTCTGCAGGCCGATCACGACCACGTCGTCGAGCCCCTGGTTGTGCTCGACCACCTCATGGGCGATGCGGGTGAGGGCCCGCCGCATGTCGTCGCCGCTCATGGCCTGGGACCGAGCAAGAAAAGCGCCCCCGGAGAGGGGCGCTGCAGAGCGTTCTCGTTCGGCCAACTGTGGGGCTCCTCGTCCGTTCCGGCCTCACAGGACCGGCCTTAACGGCACCCCGATGCTAGCGCGGGCCAGCGCTCAGGGGCGGACCTCGGCGGCCACCGCGGCGAGGACGCCGTTCACGAAGCGTCCGGAGTCATCGGTGGAGTAGCGCTGGGCCAGGTCGACGGCCTCCGAGATGGCCACCGCCGTCGGGACGTCGCCACGGTGCACGAGCTCGAACACGCCGATGCGCAGCAGGATGCGGTCGATGGCCGGCATGCGCTCCAGGGCCCAGTCGCGGGCGAACCGGCGTAGCAGGCCGTCGATCTCGTCACGGGCGCCGGCCACGCCCGCCACCAACTCGACGGTGAAGGCGTCCGGCTCGATCGGCAACTCGGCCAGCACCTCCTCCGCCCCCACGCCCTTGGCCTCGGCCTCGTAGAGCAGCGAGAGGGCCCGCTCGCGCGCCTGGCGGCGCGCGCCCATGCCGGCCCCGGTGGCGGCCTCGGTCGCCTCGGCCCCCTCGGTGGCGGCCGGCCCGCCCCTGGCCGCCGGCACCTGCGGGACTGTCATCACAAGCGGGTGAGGCACTCGCCGGTGCGGGTGTCGACCCTCAGACGGTCCCCCGTGTTCACGAACAGCGGGACGGACACGACCAGGCCGGTCTCGAGGGTGGCGGGCTTGCGGGCGCCCGAGACCCGGTCGCCCTGCAGGCCGGGCTCGGTGGCGGTGACCGTGAGCTCCACGGAGGCGGGCAGGTCGATGCCGACCACGTTGTCGCCGTACATCTGGAGCACGGCGGAGTCGCCCTCCTTCAGGTAGCTGGCGGCGTTACCCTGAGCCGCGGTGTCGACGGTGAGCTGGTCGTAGGTGCTCGTGTCCATGAACACGTGGTGCTCACCCTCGCGGTAGAGGTACTGCATCTCCCGCTTGTCGATGATGGCCTGCTCGAGCTTCTCGTCGGCCCGGTAGGTGCGCTCGAGCACGGCTCCGGTGCGCACGTTCTTGATCTTGGTGCGGCCGAAGGCCCCGCCCTTGCCCGGCTTGACGTGCTGGAACTCGACGACGGTGAACAGCCCGTCAGGAAGGTCGAGGGCCCTGCCGTTCTTGAGGTCGTTGGTTGACACGTTCATGAAACCAGTAGCTCCTTGGGGGCGTTGGTCAGGGTGTCGCACCCCTCGGCGGTGACGACCACGGTGTCCTCGATGCGGACGCCGCCGTGGTCGGCCAGGTACACGCCGGGCTCGACGGTGACCACGTAGCCGGGCTCCAGGACCTCGGTGGACGTCGAGGCCACGCGCGGTGCCTCGTGGATCTCCAACCCCACCCCGTGGCCGGTGCTGTGCAGGAAGGCGTCGGCCCAGCCGGCCTCGGCGATCACCGCCCGGCAGGCGTCGTCGACGCTGTGGGCCGACGCGCCGCCCCGCACCGCGGCCACGCCGGCCTGCTGGCTCCGGGCGACCACCTCGACCATGCGCCGGGTGGTGGCGGACGACGGCTCACCGACACACAGCGTGCGGGTCATGTCGGAGCAGTAGCCGTCGACCTGGGCGCCGAAGTCGACGACCACCAACTCCCCCGGTTCGATGCGCCGGTCGGTGGGGCTGTGGTGGGGCTTGGCCCCGTTGGGGCCCGAGGCGACGATCGTGTCGAACGACGGCCCGTCGGCCCCCTCGCTGCGCATGGCGAAGTCGAGGGCGAGGGCGAACTCCGACTCGGTGGCGCCGTGCAGCAGCATGGTGCGGGTGGACGCCAGTGCGGCGTCGGCGATACGCGCGGCCGCGGCCATGCGGTCGATCTCACCGGCGTCCTTCACCCGCCGCAGCGCCTCGACCAGGTCCTCGGTGGGGACCAGCTCGGCGTCGGGGAACCACTCGGCTGCGAACCGCCGGTGCTGGGCCCAGGTGACGGCCTCGGCCTCCAGGCCGAGGCGGCCGATGGCGCGGACGGCGTCGCTGACGACCTCCCGCTGCTCGGTCATGGTGCGCCCGACATGGACGGTGGCGACGACGGCGGCGGCCGCCAGCTCCTCGGTGGCCTGGTCGCAGTAGCGCCCGTCGGTGACGAGCAGGAGGTCGTCGGACCGCACGAGCAGCAGCGCGGCCGAGCCGGTGAAGCCGGAGAGGTACCGGATGTTCACCAGGTTGGTCACGAGCACGGCGTCGCATCCCGCGTCGGCCAGGCGACCGCGCAGCCGGGGAGCCCGGTCGGAGATGTCCATGCGTCTCATCGCAGCAACTCTGCCACTGCTCGAAGGGCCAGCTCGTAGCCCAGGCCGCCGAAGCCGCTGACGGTGCCCGCGGCCACCGGCGCCAGCACCGACGTGTGGCGCCAGGGCTCGCGCGCGTTGGGGTTGGACAGGTGGACCTCGACGACGGGCCCCTCGAAGGCGGCGAGGGCGTCGTGCAGGGACCAGCCGTAGTGGGTGAGGGCGGCGGCGTTGACCACCACGGCCGCGGCTCGGCCCCGTGCGCCGTGGACGGCCTCCACGAGGACGCCTTCGTGGTCGGACTGCAGGTGCTCGAGGGCCAGACCGTGGGCCTCCGCCGTGCGCCGGGCCCGGTCGACGTGGTCGGCGAGGGTGTCGGTGCCGTAGATCAGGGGTTCGCGCTCGCCCAGCAGCCCGAGGTTGGGCCCGGACAGGAGCAGGACCAGCGGGGCCGTTCCCTCGGCATCGGTCACGGTCGCATCTCCGCCAGCGCGGCCTCGAGGTCACGCCGGGCGATGCCCGTCACCACCTCCGGGCCGCGGGGCCCGTCGAGTACGAGCGTGAAGCCGTCGAGGGCCTTCTTGTCGCGGGCCATGAGGTCGACCAGCTCCTTTTCGTCGGAGCCCGCCGGCACCGTGGTGGGCAGGCCGTAGGCGGAGATCTCGCGCACGTGTTCCTCCACCCGATCGTCGTCGATGCGACCGAGGCGCCGGGCCAGCCGGGCCGCGAACACCAGTCCCGCGGCGACAGCCTCGCCGTGGCGCAGCCCGTAGTGCCCGGCCGTCTCGAGGGCGTGGGCCAGGGTGTGCCCGTAGTTGAGGATGGCGCGGCTGGGCGTCGGGTGCTCGAGCGCCGGAGCACCCGCGGACCGCAGGGCGGCGGGGTCCTCGCGCTCGTCGGCGGATACGACGGCGGCCTTGACGGCCACGCAGCGGGCGACCTTCTCGGTCATGGACAGGTCACCGAGGTCCTCGCCTCCGGTGAGGAACCGGTACTTCACCATCTCGCCCAGGCCGCTGCGGTACTCCTCGGGTGGCAGGGTCTCGAGCAGCTCCGTGTCGCACAGCACGGCCGCCGGCTGCCAGAAGGCGCCCACCAGGTTCTTCCCCTCGGGCAGGTTGACCCCGGTCTTGCCGCCGATGGCCGCGTCGACCTGGGCGAGCAGGCTGGTGGCCACGTGCACCACGGCCACGCCGCGGTGGTAGAGGGCGGCGGCCAGTCCCGCGGTGTCGGTGACCAGGCCCCCTCCGACGGCCACGACCACGTCGGCCCGGGTGAGCCCGAAGGCCGCGAACCCCCGGCACAGGTCCTCCACCGTCTCGAGGCACTTGGCCTCCTCGCCGCTGCCGATGAGGAACGTGCGCTGGTCGATTCCCGCGTCGACGGGCACGTCGACCCCGGGCTGGGTGACGATCGCCGCCCGGCGCGCCCCCTCGGGGACGACATCGAGCAGGCGGTGGCGGGCGCCGGGGCCCACGAGGACGGGGTACGAGCGGTCACCGAGGCCGACCGTGAGCCGCAGCAGGCCCCCGTCGGGTGCCCCCTCTGCGACTCCTGCCTCTGTGCCGTGCACGGCCTGGTCCACCCGGCGGGCGACCTCGTCGGGGCCCAGGTCGTCGATGTCGACGATGTGGTCGGCCACCTCGGCGTACAGCTCGGCCCGGTCGTCGGTCAGGCGGGCGAGGACGCCGGAGGGGTCGTGGTCGAGGAGCGGCCGGTGGTCGCTGTTGCCCACCCGGGCGACGAGCGTCTCGGGCCGGGCCCGCAGCCACACCACGGATGCGGCGCGGGCCAGGGCGGCACGGTTGTCGGGATGGAGGATCACGCCCCCGGCGGCGGCGACCACCGCGGGCCGGCGGTGGGAGAGGGCTTCGGCCAGCACCTCGGACTCGAGCTTGCGGAAGGCGGCCTCGCCGCCGGACGCCCAGATCTCCGCGACCGTCTGCCCCGTGCGCGCCTCGATCTGGGCGTCGCTGTCGACGAAGTCCCACCCGCGGCCACGGGCCAGCGCCTTGCCCACGGTGGTCTTGCCAACTCCCATCATCCCCACCAGGACGATGTTCGTGGGCCCGGCGTTCACCGTCCCAATGTAGGGCCACTGGTCGCCTGGGCCGGACGGCGCGGCCCACGATGGCTCAGGTCCGCAGCCACCACCGGATGAGGGGTTCGCCGAACAGGACAGCCACGGCGGCGCCCGCGGCGAGGAAAGGACCGAACGACACGCTGTCGGTTCGGCTACGCCCTCCGAAGAGCATCAGGCCGAGGCCGACGATCGCCCCGAGGGTGAACCCCACGAACAGGCCGATGGCCACGTGGCTGAGGTCGAGCCAGCCCAGGAACAGCCCGAGGATGAAGGCGAGACGGACGTCGCCAAAACCCATGCTGGCGGGCGAGACCAGATGCACCAGCAGCAGGATGGCGAAGGCGATCAGCGCGCCGGCGAGGGCCGTCTCCAGCTGGTTGATCTCGCCCTTGGCCAACCCGGCCAGCCCCAGCAGGGGCAGGGACAGGGCGATCGTCGGATAGACGATGCGGTTGGGGATGATCTGGAGCTCGAGGTCGATCACGCTGATGGAGACGAGGCAGGCGAAGAAGACGAGGAAGGCGGGAAGGGCGGCGTCGGCCCCGAGACGTACGGCCGTGGCGGCGTACAGCCCCGCGGTGCCCAGCTCCACCAGGGGATAGCGGAGCGAGACCCGCTCGCCACAGCTCGGGCACCGTCGACGGCGAACGAGCCAGGGCAGGAGCGACAGGCGCGATGGCTCACCGCCACTGGCGTCGAGGCAGTTCCGGCACCCCGTGCGCAGCGGCCACATCGGCTGCTTCTGGGGGACCCGGTCGATGATCAGGTTGAGGTAGGTGCCGACGAAGATCCCGAGGACGCCGCACCCCAGCGCGACCGCCACGGTCACGACGTCAGCTCCGCCATGGCCGCCGCCGACATCACCGCGAGCGGCGGGTCCTCACCGGTCCAGAGCCGGAAGGCGTGCGCGGCCTGGTGGCTGAGCATGCCCAGTCCGCCGGTCGCCGCCGCGCCCCGGGCCCGGGCGGCGGCGACGAGGGCCGTGACCGGCGGGTTGTAGACGAGGTCGACCACGAGCTGACCCGGTCCGAGGTCGGCGGGATCGACCGGGAGGCCCGGGGCCTCGGCCGAGGTCGCCGTTCGGTCGAGCGGGCGCACCTCGGCGCTCTCCCCCACCCCCGCCATGCCCACCGGTGTGGCGTTGACGATCAGGTCGGCGCCCGCCACCTCGTCGATGCCACCCACCCTTCCGACGGCGCCGGTGAGGGCGGCCGCCACCGAGGCCCGCGACGGGGTGCGGTTGACGACGACGACGTCGGCCGCCCCGGCATCGGCCAGGGCTTTCACCACGGCCCGCGCCGCCCCCCCGGCGCCCACCACGAGGCAGCGCCGACCGGCGGGTTCGAACCCCTCGTCGTCGCGTAGAGCGTCGAGGAAGCCGGCACCGTCGGTGTTGTGGCCCTCGAGCACGCCCCCGGGTCGGTTGACGACGGTGTTCACCGCGCCGAGGGCGGTGGCCACGGGGGTCAACCGGTCGAGGGCCGCGGTGACCGCCGCCTTGTGGGGCATGGTGACCGACAGGCCCACGACACCGAGGGCCCGGACCGCGGCGACGGCTGCGGCGGCCCCACCCTCCGGTACCTCGAAGGCCAGGTACACCCAGTCGAGGCCGACGGCGCGGAAGGCGGCGTTGTGCATGGCCGGCGACAGCGAGTGCCGCACAGGGTCGCCGATGACCGCGGCCAACCGAGTGGCGGCTCCGGGCTCCCACCCGGTCGATGCTTCTGGTCCCCCTTCTCGCGGTGCCTTCTGGTCGCTGCGGTCCTGCGCTCCGCTTCGGTCCTCTCTCAGCGGAGCCCCTTGGCCTTGGACTCGGCGGAGAGGCGGGCGAACTCGGCGTCGGTGGTTGCGAACGCGTGTTTGCCGTTGGCGTCGATGAGGACGTAGTAGAGGTGCGTCGACGGCGGGGGGTTCAGCGACGCCTCCAGGGACTTCGTCCCGGGGCTGGCGCTGGGCCCGGGCGGCAGGCCCTTGTTGGCGTAGGTGTTGTAGGGCGAGCTCACCTTTAGATCGGAGTTGAGGAGCCGTTCCTTGTTGGCGCCCAGGGCGTACTGCACGGTGGCGTCGATCTGGAGGGGCATGTCCTTGTCGAGGCGGTTGTAGATGACCCTGGCGATGAGCGGGCGGTCCTCGTCGACGCGCGCCTCGCGCTCCACCATCGACGCCACCACCACGACCTCGTACGGCGTGAGGCCGAGACGGGTGGCCGCCGCAGGCAGGCCGATCCGGTTGGCGTTGTCGTCGAAGGCCGTAACCATCCGGGTCAGGATCTTGGTCTCGTCGTCGTCGGGCCCGAGGAAGTAGGTCTCGGGGAGGATCAGGCCTTCGAGGTTGTCGGACCCCGGTGGCTGGAACTGCGATCGGACCGTCCCCTTGGACGCGGCCAGGAAGCGTTCGGCCGACCGCCCCGGCAGCGTGCCCACCTTGTCGGCGATCTCGGCAAGGGTGAGCCCCTCCGGGATGGTGATCCGGTCCTCGCGCACCTCCGGCCCGCGTTCGAGGATCTTGACGACCGCGGCCATGTGCTGGTTGTGGTGGAACCTGTAGTCACCGGCCTTGAAGTCGCCCCCACCCGTGAAGCGGGCGTAGTACCGGAAGACCGTGGCGCTCTTCACCACGCCCTTGTCCTCGAGGAGGTCGGTAATCGCGCCGGTCGACTGGCCGCGGGCGATGGTCACCCGGATCTCGTCACCGGGCGGGCCCGACGGGTTGATCTGGCCCTTCAGCCAGGCTGCGCCGATGGCCCCGAAGGCCACCACGACGAGGAGGGCGACGAACAGGATGAGAGGCCACCGCCGGCGGGTGTCCGCATTGCGGAAGCCGTCGTCGAGGTCGTGGGGGGTGTCGACTCTCATCCGCCCGGACCTGCCTTTCCGCTCAGTGGGCCGCTCGGGCCCGGCCCCGCCGAGCGGGCGCCGTCGAGCCATGACTGCAGCATCACGGCCGCGGCGTGCCCGTCCACGGGCTTGCCGCGGGCCGAGCGGCGTCCACCCAGCGACGGAGCCCGTCGGGCGGTGAGGGTGCTGAGCCGCTCGTCGTGGAGCTCGAGGGGGATGTCGAGCAGGCTCCGCAGGGCCTCGGCCTCGCCGATCGCCCATTGGGCCGCCGGGCCGGTGCTGCCGTCGAGCGAGAGGGGGAGGCCGAACACCACGTGTTCGGCGTCCAGACCGATGATCATGGCGGCGAGCGCCCCCTGGTCGACGGCGTCGTCGCCCGTGCGGACGAACACGCCGTGGGGGGTGGCAACGAGGCCGCCACTGTCGCTCACGGCCACAC
>JBPCJV010000311.1:0-5983 GCA_051004925.1 Acidimicrobiales bacterium
AACCGCGTGGACGCGTTCACCACCACGCACGCGGCGTCGACCTCGCGCCGGAAACGGTCGGCGTTCGCAGGCGTCTCGGTGCAGATGGCCTCGGTGTGACCCGAACCATGCCGGTTCACGTGGTCGATGGCGGCGTCGACCTCGGCGGTGAAGCGCCGGGCCGAGGCCAGGTCGCGGGTGCAGATGGCCTCGGTGTGACCGCTGCCGAACCGGTTGACGTGGGCGATGGCTGCGTCGAGGGATTCCACCACGGCCACCGACAGCTTGAGGTCGAGGAATTCGGTGGCGAAATCGTCGTCGGTGGCCGGGGCCATGGTGGAGACGATGGCGCGAGATGTCTCGTCGCCCACGAGCTCGACCCCGTCGAGGGCGGCGGCCGCCCGGGGCAGGAAGGCGGCGGCCACCGCCTCGTGCACGACCAGCGACTCGGCTGCGTTGCACACCGACGGGCGCTGGGTCTTGGCGTTCACGACGATCTCGAGGGCCTGGTCGAGGTCGGCGAAGGCGTCGACGTACACGTGGCAGTTGCCGTCGCCGTCGATCACGTAGGGCACGGTGGCGTGCTCGAGCACTGCGGCGATCAGCGACCGCCCGCCCCGGGGAACGAGGCAGTCGACCCACTCGCGCAGGCGCATGAACTCGATGGCGGCCTCGTGGGAGGTCTCCTCCACCAGCACCAGGGCGTCGGCGGGGAGGCCGGCCTTGCTCACACCGTCGCGCAGGGCCGCGGCGATGGCCCGGTTGGAATCGAGGGCGGCCGACGACCCCCGGAGGAAGGCGGCGTTGCCCGCCTTGAGGCACAGGCCGAAGGCGTCGCTGGTTACGTTGGGCCGGTTCTCGTAGATGACGGCGACCACGCCGAGGGGCACCCGTACCTTCTCGATGGCCAGGCCGTTGGGGCGGGTCCAGCCCTCGACCACCTGGCCCACGGGATCGGCGAGCGCAGCCACCTGGCGCAGCCCGTCGGCCATGGCCTCGACCCGGGAGGCGGTGAGCCGCAGGCGGTCGACCACGGTGGTGGCGGTGCCGTCCTCGGTGGCCCGGGCCACGTCGCTGTCGTTGGCCTCCAGCGCCTCGGCCGTGCGGTGCACCAGCACATCGGCCGCGGCCCGCAGCGCGTCGTCCTTGGCCGCCGAGGAGGCCGTGGCCACGACCCGCGAGGCGGCGCGGGCCCGGCGTCCGAGCTCGGCGAACGGTGAAGGAGCCACGCCTGCGAGCCTACCGGCGCACTCCATCACTTACTCTCGGGGGATGCGCCGGGTGCTCGCGGTGGTAGCGGCCGCCGCCATGGTCGCCGGCTCTGTCGCCCTGCGGGCGCGCCTCGACCGCAACGAGGTGGCGAGCTCCCAGGTGCTGCGCCTCACCTGCGCGGCCGAGCTGGCTCCCGCGTGCGAGGCGCTGGCCGACGACGACGACCGCATCGAGCTCACCCTGCAGGCCGCAGGGACGACAGCCGACCGTCTCGTCACGGCGGAGGGCGACCTCGGCCTCGACGGGTGGCTGACGACCGCACCCTGGCCGGTCATCGTCGACCAGCAGCGCCAGGCCCGCAGCCTGGAGCCGCTGTTCGGCCCACCGGGCCCGACGATCGCCCGTTCCCCGCTGGTGATAGCTGTCTGGAAGGACCGCGCCGCGGCTCTCGGCCCTCGTTGCGGCGGGCCTGTGGGGTGGAAGTGCCTGGGCGAGGCCGCCGGTACTACGGGAGGCTGGGCGGCCATCGGCGGCCGGCCGGAATGGGGCCCGGTCAAGGTTCGCCACGCGCCACCGTCGACCGACGCCGTCGGCCTGGTCGTGCTCGGCCAGGCCGTCGCATCGTGGTTCGGGCGGACCGACGTGTCCACCATCGATCTCGACGACGAAGCCTTCCAGACCTGGTTCGCGGGCCTGGAACGGTCGGCGTCGGCCACCGGGAGCTCGCTCGAGACCATGCTCGCCGTCGGCCGGTCCGACTTCGACGCCGCCGGCACCACCGAGGCCGAGGCCGCGCCCCTGCTGGCCCGGGCCGCGCGCGGCAAAGACGTCGACCTCCTCTACCCTTCACCCATGGCCACCGCCGATGTCGTGTCGGCCGTTCCCGTCGGAGACACCAAGGTCCCTGCGGCCCTGCGAGGGGTGGCGGAAGGCTCGACCGGCCGCAGAGCCCTGGCCGCCGCCGGGTGGCGGGTCGAGGGCGAGGGGCGGGCCCAGGGGGTTCCCGATACACCCCCGCTGCCCGACACCTCCGGCCTCCCCTCACCCGGCCTGCTCGACGCCTTGCGGGCCCGCTGGCACGAGGTCACGGGCAGGTGACCGGCAGGCGGACCGACCGCCGGAGGCGCTGGTGGCCCGTGCTCGCCCTCGTGGTGGCCGCCATGGTCGCCACGGCCTGCACGTCGGCCAAGGACGACTCGGCGTCGTCGGGTGGCGGCACCGAGGCGGTACCCGAAGGATGCACTGCCGTCGACCTGGCGTCGTCGCCCGAGAAGATCGACCTGCTCACCGACCTGGTCCGCACCTTCAACGGCTCGGCGGCATCGAAGTCCGGCGACACGTGCGCCTTCGTCCGCCTCCAGAAGAAGTCATCGGGCACAGCCGAGCAGCTCCTGGCCCAGGGCTGGCCCGACGAGGCCACCAACGGCCCGCGACCCGTCGTGTGGTCACCGGCGTCGAGCGCCTGGGGGGCGGTGCTCAACGAACAGCTCCGCGCCGCCGGCCAGCCGGCCATGGCTCCGGTCGCGGCCGGCGGCCAGGCCGGGGCCGAAGCGGCCAAACCCTTCCAGCTCCCGCCCCTCGTTATCGACATGTCCAAACCGATGGCCGACGCCCTCGGGTACCCGGACACGCCGATCGGCTACGGCGACATCCTGGCCCTGGCCCAGGACCCCGCCGGCTGGGGCGGCAAGGGCCATCCCGAGTGGGGCCCGTTCCGGCTCGGCAAGACCAACCCCAACTTCTCCACCAGCGCCCTGTCGGCCACCGTCGCCCAGTACTACGCGGCCACCGGCAAGACGGCCGACCTCTCCAACGAGGACCTGGCCCGCCCCGAGGTCGACGCCTTCGCGCGCGGCGTGGAGTCGTCGGTGGTGCACTACGGCGACATCACCCTCACCTTCCTCAACAACTGGTACCGCAACGACGCGCGGGGGACAGCCCTCACCTACGCCTCGGCCGTGGCCGTCGAGGAGAAGTCGGTGATCGACTACAACAAGGGCAACCCCGACGGCATCCTCGACCCCGGCGAGGTGCCCCGTCCTCCGAAGATCCCACTGGTGGCGGTGTACCCCAAGGAGGGGACGCTCTTCTCCGACAACCCCTTCATCGTCCTCAACGCCCCCTGGGTCACGCCGCAGGCCACCGACGCCGCCCGCCTCTTCGAGCGCTTCGTGCTCGAGCCCGAGAACCAGCGACGGGTGCTGTCGTTCGGGTTCCGTCCCGGCAACTCGCAGGTCGCCCTGGGTGACCCCATCACCAAAGCCAACGGGGTAGACCCCGACCAGCCCCAGAACGTGCTCGGGCTCCCCGACCCGCCGGTGCTGGTGCGGGTGCTGCAGCTCTGGGGGGAGCAACGCAAGACGGCCCGGGTGCTCATGGTCCTCGACGTGTCGGGGTCGATGGGCGAGCCCGCCGACGACCAGAACAACACCAAGCTCGACCTGGCCAAGCAGGCGGCCATCGACGCCCTGACCCAGTTCAAGAGCGACGACGAGGTGGGGCTGCGCATCTTCTCCACCGAGATCAGCGCCACGCCTCCCACCGACTACGTCGACCTGGTGTCCATCGGCCCCATCGGCACGCAGCGCGAGCAGATCGCCACCAAGATCCGCTCCCTCACGCCCACGCAAGGAACGCCGCTCTACACCGTCACCAACGACTCCTACAACGTGATGCGGGAGTCCTACGACCCCGCCCGGATCAACGCCGTGGTGCTGCTCTCCGACGGCAAGAACGAGGACCCGCGCAACAGCAACCTCGACGCCCTGCTCGCCAACCTCCGGGCCGGCAACGAGGGCCAGTCGAGCCGGCCCGTGCGGGTGTTCCCCATCGCCTACGGCAAGGACGCCGACCTGGGCGTCCTCCGCCGCATCGCCGAGGCCACCAACGCCGCCGCCTACGACGCCACCAACCCCACCACCATCGCCGCCGTGCTCACCGCGGTGGTCAGCAACTTCTGACCGGTGATCGAGCACCTCCCGGAGCGCTACCGCAACGCGGCGACGGCCCGGGCCATCACCTCCCCGTCGGCCATCCTGCTCGCCGGCGTGGGCACGTCGGCGGCCGTGCTGGGGGGCATCCCGCTGGCGGGCGCCGCCCTGGTGGGCGCGGCGTGCTGGGCCGGGCGGGTGGCCCTGGGCCTGCCCCGCCAGGCCAAGGCCGAGCGCATCGACCCGATGGCCGTGCGCGAGCCGTGGCGCACCTTCGTGCGCGAGGCCGTGTCGGCCCGCGACCGCTTCGACCGGGCCGTCCGTGGCGCCGACCCCGGCCCTCTGCGCGACCGTCTCTCGGAGATGGCGGCGCGGGTCGCGGTGGGCGCCACGGAGTGCTGGCGGGTGGCCAAGCGGGGCAACGCCCTCGACGCCGCCGTCGCCGAGCTCGACATCGACGGCATCCGCGCCCAACTCGATCGCTGCGAGGAGGACTCGGCCCGGTCACCCGAGCGTTCGGAGCTCGTCGCCACGGGCAAGGCGCTGCGCAACCAGCTGGAGTCGGCCGAGCGGCTCGCGGCGGTCGCCGCCGGCGCCCGTGACCGCCTGGCCCGCATCGACGCCCAGCTCGACGAGGCCGTGGCCCGCGCCCTGGAGCTGTCGCTGCAGGCGGGCGACGCCGGCGACCTCGCCCCGCTGGGTTCGGCGGTCGACGACGTGGTCGGCGAGCTGGAGTCGCTCCGTCAGGCCCTGGACGAGAGCGGCCGCTGAACCCTCCGTTCTGGTCGGGATCACCGTCGCCATGGCCGCCCTGAACCCGACCGGAACGATCGCGTCATTCGGGGGCGGAGTCAGTCGACCCGGTCGGCCTCGAACTCGGCCATGAGGGCGTCGACCACGTCGACCAGGCTGCCGCCGCCGGCGACGATTCGGCGCTGGCGCTGGTAGCTGGCACCGTGACGGAGAGTGGCCAGGTTGAGGTTGAGCTCGTCGGTGCACCCGAGCTCGGCGGCGACGGGGAGGAGGGCGTCCACCGTCTCCTCCACAGCGTGGCGCAACGGCACCCGGCGACCGTCGTCGTCGGCGATGATCTCGGCGTCGAGGCCGTGGCGGGCCGCCCGCCACTTGTTCTGACGCACGACCCACCCGCGCGGCACCCGGAGGACCTCGCCGGCATCGACGCGGGTGTCGAGCCCGTGCACCAGGCACTGGGCCATGGCGGCCAGGGCGCTGACCTCTTCCAGGGTGGGGATGCCGTCGCAGATGCGCAGCTCGATGGTGCCGAAGTCGGGGTGCGGCCGAATGTCCCACCAGACCTCGCGGATGCTGGTGATGGCCTGAGCCGTCACCAGGGTGCCCATGAACTCCTCGAACTCGGCCCATCCCGACAGCTGGTAGGGCAGCCCGGCGGTGGGCAGGCTCTCGAACACCGTGCTCCGGGCCGACGCCATGCCGGTGTCGTGACCCTCCCAGTACGGGCTGGACGCCGAGAGGGCCAGGAAGTGCGGGATGTAGTCGTTGAGGGCGTTGGCGATGGTGATGGCCTTCTCGGCGGAGCGCACGCCCACGTGGAAGTGCACGCCGAAGATCTGCAGGCGGCGGGCCACCCATTGCATCTCGTCGAGCAGCTTGTGGTAGCGCTCGTGAGGGCTCACCTTCTGGTCGTGCCAGTCGGAGAACGGGTGGGAGCCCGAGCAGATCAGGCCCAGGCCGCGGCGGTCGGTGAGGGCACTGAGCTCCTTCACCGAGGCCGTGAGGTCGCCCCGAGCCTCGGACACCGTGGTGCAGATACCGGTGATGACCTCCGCCGTGCACTCGAACAGCTCGTGCTTGACCTTGGGGTGCTGGCCGTCGGGGTGGCC
>JBPCJV010000312.1:0-5685 GCA_051004925.1 Acidimicrobiales bacterium
GCTCGAGGGTGGACACGTCGCCGACTTGGGTGGCGACGGAATCGATGGTGCCCGGGTCGTCGAGGTCGCGCCGCGACGCGACGTCGGCGAGGAGGAGGTGAAGGCGCACGAGGCGGCCGAGGACGGCGACGTCGTCAGGACCGAAGCCGACCCGGGTGCCGATGGTGGTGGCGAGGGTCGCGCCCACCTGGGAGTGGTCGCCGGGATAGCCCTTTCCGATGTCGTGGAGCAGGGCGCCCATCAGCAGCAGGTCGGGACGGTCGACGTCCTCGGTGATCCCCGCTGCGTTCCGGGTGGCTTCGACCAGGTGCCGGTCGACGGTGAAGCGGTGGTAGGCGTTGCGCTGGGGACGGCTGCGCACGGGCTCCCACTCCGGGATGAGGCGGGTCCACACGCCGTAGTGGTCGAGGGTCTCGAACATCTCCACGAGCGACGTCTGGCTGCCCAGCAGCTCCAGGAAGTCCTGGCGGGCCTGGGCCGGCCACGGCTCGGGAAGGGAGCGCAGGCCGCCCAGCACGGCCATGGCCTCGTGGCTGATGCAGGCGCCGTGCCTGGCCGCTTCGGCCACGGCCCGGAGGGTCAGGCTGTCGTCGGCGTCCTCGGCTACCGGCTGCACCAGCCAGATCTCGTCGGAACGCAGCACCAGGCCCGGGCCGACGGCACGGTCGCGGCCGGCCCTGTGCCCGGCCGGCCCCTCCAGCCATCCCTCGACCCGACGCCACGCGTCGTCGCTCACCCACGCCAACCGCCGCCCGGCGTCGGCGATGGCCGCCATGAGGGCGTCGGCGTCGGCATAGTCGAGGGCGGCGGCCACGTCGTCCTGGGCCTGCAGCAGGAGGCGGTCGTTGGGACGGGCCGACTCCCGGTGCAGCTCGACCCGCGCCGAGAACAGGACCTCGGCCGCTCCCTCCGCGCCGACGTTTGACCGCACCGTGAAGGGCGCCGCCACCGCTACAGCGCGAAGGGTGGTGACGTCGCGAAGGCCCCCCTTGGCCTCCTTGAGATCGGGCTCCAGGAGGAAGGCCACGTCGCCGTAGGACTCGTGGCGCTTGGCGGTCGAGTCGCGCAGCTCGCCCAGGCGGCGACGACCGTGCTCCTGCCACTGCGTCGTGGCCTCGGCGCGCAGCTTCTTTGCGGGGGCGGCGGCTCCGGCCACGGGGCGGGCGTCGAGGAGGCCCAGGGCGACCTTGAGCTCGGCCCGGGCCAGGCGGAGGGTGTCGCGCGCCGTCCGGGCGCTGTGGTCGAGCCGCACCCCCGAGTCCCAGATCGGGTACCAGATGCGGCGTGCCAGTTCGTCGACGTCGCGCCGGCCGTCGTGGAGGAGGAGGACGTCGAGGTCGCTGTGCGGGCACAGTTCGCTCCGTCCGTAGCCACCGAGGGCGACGAGCGTGACCCCCTCGGTGTCACCGAGGAGCGCCCGCAGCCATTCGTCGGCGAGGGCGGCGTAGGCCCGGGCGAAGTCCCGTCCCTTCAGGGACGCGTCGGCGAGCAGGGCGCCCCGGCGCTCCTTGAACGAGGTCAGCCGTTGCCGATCGGCGCCAGCCGCCATTGCTGGTTGGCCCCGTCGTTGCGCGGCCACTGGATGAGGGGGGCACCGTCGCCCTGCTGGCCGCCCGCCACGTCGAGCACCTTGTTGCTGAAGGCCGACACGATCTGGAAGGCGTCACCCGCGGGTTCGAAGCGCCACTGCTGGTTGATCCCGCCGTTCCACGGCCACTGGATCACCTGCGCGCCGTCGGCGGGCGAGGCGCCGGCTACGTCGAGGACCTGTCCGCTGTGCACCGACACGATCCGGAAGGTGCCCGGGCTCAGCCACTCGAAGCGCCACTGCTGGTTGCGGCCGCCGTTGGCCGCCCACTGGATCACCTGGCCACCGATCGACGTCGACTCGCCGGCCACGTCGATCAGCTTGGCGCTGTGGACCGAGGAGATGTTGTTGCGCATCGGCTCCCACAGGTAGGTGACCGTCACCCACTCGTTCTGGCCGACCCCGAGCCCGAGCTGGGAGACGGCGGCCATCGACAAGTCGATGCCGGCGGGGTTGAGCACGCAGCGGCCGAACTGGTCGGTGCCCCCACCCCGGCCCGTGGGCTGGCGGTTGAGGTCACCGCAGTTGTCCGACCAGTTGTAGCCGTTGGCGAAGGCGGCCTGGGCCTCGGGCACGCCTGGGGGCAGGCCGGCGCCGAAGCGGCGGGGCCGGGGCGAACCGGGACCGAAGTCCCAGTAGTTATCGTCGATGTTCCACGGCCCGGAGTCCTTCAAGGGGATGACCGCCTGGGTGCCGTTGTCGCGCGTCACCACGACCCGGTAATCGAGGCCCAGCCCGTAGCCCGGCCCGCAGGCGTACTGGGCCAGGGCGGCGGTGTTGCGGAGGGCGGCGAACTTGGCGCACTTGTCGGGAAGGGCCACCTCCACGCTGCCGGGCGTGTTGGGGTGGTACTGGGTGGCGAAGACCCGGGCGCTGGTGAATTGCTGAGGTGGGATCGGGCCGCCCGCGGCCAGGAAGGTCTCGCTGGCCACGCCCGCCCCTTGCGGAGGGCCGGCCTGACGGCCAGCTTCGGCGGCCTTGCCGGTATCGATCGGGCCCGGCTGGTCGGGGGCCTGGGCCCCCGCACCCCCCGGAGCCGACGCCAGCAAGAACAGCGTCAGGATGACAACGGTGGGCAGGCCGGTCCGTGTGCGCACCGGCCAAGGGTAACGGGTTGGCTCCGGCGCGCCCTACCCCGCCAGGCTCTGGTAGATGCGCAGGGCGCTGTCGGCGGCTTTGTCCCAGGAGAACCGCGAGGCCTGCTCCCGGCCCGCGGTGATCAACCGGTTCCGGAGCTCGGTGTCGGTGGCCACCCTGTGCATGGCGTCGGCGAAGCCCTCGGCGTCGCCGGGGTCCACCAGCATGGCGGCGTCGCCGGCGATCTCGGGGGTGGCACCGGCCCTCGCCGCCACCACCGGAAGGCCCGATTCCATCGCCTCGATGATGGGCATCCCGAAGCCCTCGTACAGCGAGGGGAACACGAGGAGGCGGGCGCCGGCCATGAGGCCGGCGAGTCGGGCGTCGTCGAGGTAGCCGGCGTGGACAACCTCCGGCTGGCCGAGGCCGCGCCGGCGCAGGTTGGCGGCCAGGTCGAACTGGGGGCTGGCGCTGCCGGCCAGCACCAGGCGCAGGTCGGTGCCACGGTCACGCAGGATGTGGATGGCGTCCAGGGCGAGGGCCACGTTCTTCCTGGGCTCCAGGGTGCCGAGCATCAGGGCGTACGGCGGGCCCGGCTTCAGGCCGGCATCGGAGGGGGCCACGGAGCGGCGATGGCTCCCGTTGGGGATGACCACGATGCGGTCGGCCACGTCGGGCAGCCAGGCGGCCAGCTCGCTTCGGGTGAAGTCGGACACGGCGATGACCACCGACGCCCGCCGCAGCACGGAGGGAAGGAGGTTGGCCATGCGCCGGATGGCCGGCGACACCGAGTCCGGGTGGTGCACGAACCCGATGTCGTGCACGGTGACCACCGTCGGCACCTTCGACGACGGCGGGCAGATGAAGTTGGTGGCGTGGAACACGTCGCACTTCACCAGCCACTCCACCGGGGGGAACGGGACGCGGTCCCAGACCGCCCACAGGGGCCGGGCCGGGGCCATGCGCCGGGTGACGCTCACGTTGGGGCGGTGGGGAGGGTCGAGGTGGAGCATCCTCGCCGTGCGCCACGAGATGGGGAACACCAGGATGTCGTCGTCGGGCGACCGGCGGGCCACCGCGTCGATGAGCTCGTGGGTGTACCAGCCGATGCCGGTCTTGGGGCCGAGCAGGGGCGTGCCGTCGAAGCCGATGCGGAGCACGTCAGTTCCGCGACGGAGTGCGAGAGCCCGGCCGCAGCACCTCAGGCCTGGCGGTGGCGGCGGAGGTGGCGCCAGGAGCGGTCACCGCTGCCCTCGGCGTCGACGCCGAGGTTGTCGGCCGGGCGGCGGGGGTCGGCCCCGTCATCCTCGGCCCCGCCTACCTCCGCCTCGTCCCCGCTCACCTCAACCCCGTCGGGCTCGGCGGCCACGGGCGGCTCGGGGATCGCGGGAACCTCCACAGCGGTGTCGGCTTCAACGCGGTCGACACGGTCGACGCGAGTGCCGGCACCCGCGCCGGTGGTGGACCGGCCGGTGCCGCGCAGTTCGGTGACGATCGCCTGACGGTGCTGGGTGAGCATCTGCGGGAGCTTGCCCAGGTCGCGCACGAGGATGCGCCCCAACTCGCTCACCGTGTGGCGAATGTCGGCGGCGGCGGCGTGCACCTCGCTGGCCACGGCCGCCTGGAGGCTGGCCTCGAGCGAGACAGCCAGCGCCTCGATCCTACCTCCCAGCCTGGTCAGCTCCTCCTCGACCGCCTCCAGGCTGTCGGCGAGCTCGGCGGTGGTGGGTTCGTACGGCTCCGGGGCGGGGGGCTGCTCGGCCGCGATACCTGCGGCGGGCGGTACGTCCATCGAGAGCCGAGCCTACTGCTCTGCCCCTTCCGTCCGGCGATGGCACCGGCGCAGCGTCGTGCGGAGCCGCAAGAGATCATCAGATGGGCACGACGCGGACGTTTGGGTGATTGGCAGCAAGAAGCTCCAGGTCAACAGGATCGTGGGTGAGGATCAGCCCGCCGCCGAGTCGGACCGCCGTCGCGACCACCAGGGCGTCGATCGCCAACTCGCTGTCCCGTCCCGCCACCGCCAGAAGGTGGCCGGCGATTCTTGCTATCCGCCCGCCGGTCGTCACCACTCGGGCGAATCCGCGCCCGAGCACGTGGTCGATCGCCTCATCCGTTCCGGCGCCCCGGTAGAGCTCGACGAGGACGGCCGAGGGCACGCGGACCGGCTCGTTGCGCCGCTCGGCGCTCCGCAACGCAGCCCTGACCCGTTCATGACGCCGACGCGCGGTCCGGGGACGGGCGAGCGCGGACAACGCCTCGGTGTCGAGGATCAGGACGGCCAAAGCGCGTCGTAATGCTCGACGAGTTCGTCGCCGACCTTGCCGTGCTCGTCGTCGAGCTCGTCGAGGAAGGTGGCAAGTGCGTCACGTTCGAGCTCGTGCTCGACGGCTCGTGCCACGAAACTGCTCAGGCCTCGATCGCCTACGTGCACCTCGACGCGAGCGGCGAGCTCCTCCTCCACGCTCACAGACCACTTGCGGACAACCATGTCCTTATCCTACCAAAGTAGGAATTGGGTCAGTGGGCTGGTCGCAGCCGCCACGCTCGTTGCCGGTGCAGGGTCGGCCTCGGCCGGCCCCGTGATCTCGATGCCGAACCCGACGGCGAGGCGGCTACGGCTCTTCTACGCGAGCCCGACCGTTCACCCGGGCCACGCCCGCCAGCGCCTCGTCACCCTCCCGATCGCCGGCTGCTGGCTGACCGCCCGACATCCGAGCAGGTGTCACGAGCGGAACGGGATCAGCTTTCCCCACGTGAGCGGGCCCACGATGGCGTCCTGGGTGAGGGAGTTGGCGCCCTGGAAGGCGACCGCCGCCGCCTTGGTCCGCGGTCCCCCCAGTCCGTCGATCGGGCCCGGATCCCATGCCGAGTTGCGGGTGCCCTTCAGCAGCCACACCTGCGACGCTGTCGTCGCCGGAGGTGCCCCGCCGCACGATGATGACGCGCTCGGCCTCCGAGTGGCCCCAGGCGACCTCGGTGCCGACCGGCCCCTCGGGGAACTCCGGCTGCGGGCGGCG
>JBPCJV010000313.1:0-6604 GCA_051004925.1 Acidimicrobiales bacterium
GCGGTACCCGCCCCGGTACCCGCCCCGGCAACAGCCTCGGGTCCGGGGCCGGCGGTCGGCTCGGCGGCCTTGTCGGCCCCGGCGGGGACGCACGCCGCGGCGACGAGCAGGGCGAGGGTGGCGACGAGGCGGGCGGGTCGACGCACGAGAGCTCCTCGGGGGTCAGCGGCGGGGCTGCCCCACTCTGGACCAAAACTGTGATGGAAGTGTGAGCCGTCGGTGAGCACCTGATGGACCGACCTGGGCGGTCACGCCACCTTGACGTTGAGGATCTCCTTCGGAGGCTGCGGGGGTGTCCTCGGCGTCGGCGTCCTCGGCGACGATGTAGTAGTTCCCCGGTTTCAGGTCGACGGTCAGGTAGAAGGTGGTGACCGAGTTCAGGTCGAACCCGCCGTAGACGATCTGACCGGGGACCTGGGCCGCCGCTCCCTTGGGCGGCGCCTCGCTCTCGAACAGCTGGTTGAGGGACTCGCCGAGCTCGGGGAGTTCCGTCCCCGGGTTGAGCAGCACCAGCCCCGGCTCCAGCTCCTCGCTGCCCACCGCCGCATCGAAGCGCAGCGTGTGCTTGCCCGGGGTGAGACTGGCCGGCCCCTCGACCGCCTGGCCCGGGGCCAGCTTGTAGGTGGCGTCGGCGGTGGGCGTAAGGCGGGGCAGTGCCGGCCACTCGTGGCCCGCCGGCCGTGGTGGTGGTTGCGCCGCCCTCGCCGCCCGGCGGACCGCTCTCGCTCAGCGCCGTCTGGAGGTCGGCCATGGTCTCGACCAGAGTGGGATCGACGTCGGCGACGAGTTCGTGGTGCGCATGCCCGGGCCCTGGGACGGGCCCGTGCGGGTGATCGAGTCGCGCTACGCGCCCTCGGGGCAGAAACCGCGAGCGGGTCAGTGGATCTTGCACTCCTTGACGAGGGCGCCGTCGGGAAGCCGGGTGCACTGGGTGCCGTAGCCGTCGGCCAGGATCCGGGCCATCACGTCGGGGTGCGTCGTCTTGTTGGCGTCGAGGGTCGGGCGCACGAGCAGGGTGGGGGCGGCGCCGACGTCGGCGAAGGCCTGGCCCTCCTGCCACTCGTGGCCGAGGTCGTAGGGCGGCTCGGTGCGCTCAGGGCCCCGCAGGCGGTCGAGGGCCATCACGACCACGTCCTCGGGACCGACCGCGTTGTGCCGGTCGCCGCCGTAGCCGAAGGGGATGGTGGCGAACCGGATCTTGCCCATCGTCTCGATGCCGCGGACGATCCCCGCCCGGTCGGTGGAGCCCGCCTTCTTCATGCCCTCCATCAAGGTGGCCAGGCCGTCGGCCGGGGCCTCCTCCCCGCCCGTCGCCACCTTGCCCACGTACCTCTCCAGCCACCCGCCCACGGCGTAGAACGGCAGGAAGGGGAGACCTCCGAGCGCCCAGGCCGTCGCCGTCCCCACCCTGGCCTTCTCCCCCGCGACCTCGGCCCAGGTCTGGTTCACGTCGCGCAGTGAGCCGAACACCTGCGGGCGCCAGTCGGGGCCCTTGGCCGTGGGCGTGTCGACGTAGGCCGAGCCCATGTCGGCCAGGCGGGAGACGATCCTCGCCGCGTCGTCGGAGTAGCCGTCCACGAACAGGACCTGCGACCGTTGCCCCCTGAGCGTGTCGAGCTGGGCACCCATGTCTCCGTCGCCGGTGCCGAAGGTCTCCACGCCGGCCAGGGCCAAGCCGGTGCCCCCGAAGGCCTGCGCGAAGTGGGCCCGGGTGTCGCCGTAGACGTCGAGCCCGCGGTCGTAGAGGAGGGCCGCCGACGCGTACCCCCGGTCCTTGAGGGCGTAGTCGGCCAGCACACGTTTCACGTCGACGTCGCCCACCGACACCTGGAACAGCGAACGGGGCGCACCTGCGGCCGGGAACAGGTGCCCGCTCGACAGCGGGTCGCTGAACACGGCGATCACGGGGATCCCGTCGTCCGCGATGCGGGGCAGCACCTGGTCGAGGCCGGGCGCCCCGCACCACAGGATGCCGACGGTGCCGGGGTCTGCCACGAGTGCGCCGTAGGCGTCGGCGGCCACCGCAGGGTCCGACCGCGTGTCGCGGAACACCAGCTCCACCTTGCGGCCACCGATGCCTCCGGTGGCGTTCAGGTGCTGCGACGCGGCCAGGAGCGAGTCGAACGAGAGCTGCCCGACGGCGGAGCCGGAGCCGGTCCTCGGGTACACCACGCCGACCTTGACGGTGTCGGACGTGGTCTTGGCGCACGCGGTCAGCAACGGGCCGGCGGTGACCAGCGCGCCGGCGCCGACCGTCAGCTTGAGGAACCCCCGCCGGGGGAGATCGCCGGCGGTGGTCATCCGGACTCGGGGCGGATGGTGAGGCCCGCCTTGAGGCCCGTCAGGAAGTTGCGCTTCCGCTCGGTGAGGGCGTCGGCGCGGGTGCTCCACTGGTCGAAGACCGACCGGCGGAAGATGCTGAACTGGTCGGGGTAGTAGAGCGGCATCACGGGCAGGTCGCGGGCCACGACGTTCTGCAGCTCGGCGACGAGCCGCGTGCGCTCGACCGCATCGAGGGTGACCGCCTGGCGCCGGACCAGCTCGTCGACCAGGGGGTTGGCGTAGCCGTCGGGACGCCGGAACGACGTCGACGCCGAGTCGTACACGGGCCGGAGCTGGTCGGGGTCGGTGTGCTCGGCGACGGCGTTGTCGAAGCCGAGCAGCATCTCGTAGTCGGCGCCGGCGACGACGTCGGCCCGCGACACCTGAGAGGGGGTGACGTCGACCCCCACCCTGCGCAGCGACCCGGTGACGAGCTCGGCGACCGCGGGCATGCCCCGAACCACCGTGAGGGCGTACCGCAGCGGCGCACCGTCGGGCGCCTGCCGGACGGCGTCGGGGCCGCTCCGGGTGTACCCGGCCTCGTCGAGCATGCGGTTGGCCGCCGAGGGGTCGGTCCCGGGTTGGGGCACGTCGACGTAAAAGGGGTTCCCGGGCACCACGTAGCCGGCGTTGCCGACCACACCGTTGCCACCCGTGACCCGCGTGACGACGTCGTCGAGGTCGATGGCCCTCACGCAGGCGTGGCGCAACACCGGGTCGGCGAGGGCGCCGCCCCGGGTCGCGTTCCACATGAGGGGGACACAGCCCGCGGCCTTCGATGCGAGCACGCCGTAGGCCGGGTCGTCGCGGTATCGGACGAGCAGCGCCTCGGGCACGCCGAAGGGGTCGGCGGCGGCGATGTCGACCTCACCCGCGGTCACGGCGTCGAGGTCGGTGTCGCCCACGGGACGGAGCTCGACCCGCTTCACGAACGGGCGCCCGAGGTAGTAGTCGTCGTTGGCGGTGAGCACGAAGGTTCCCGCCCCCGCCGTCTGCTCACCGAGGCGGTAGGGGCCCGACCCCACGGCCGCCTCGAGGCTCCGGGCGCCGGCGGGATCGGCGGTTCCCGACCAGACGTGTCGCGGCAGGATCGGCAGCTGGCCGGCGACCTGGCTCTCGAACCGCACGGCGGGCTTGTCGAGGCGCACCTCCACCGTCCGGGGACCGGTGGCGCGGGCCTCCACCACGTCGGTGGGCCCCGCCACCAGCTGCGGCGACAGCGGCTGGGAGCCGAAGTACTCGAAGGTGAACACCACGTCGTCGGCGGTGACGGGCAGGCCGTCGTGCCACCGCGGCCCGTCGCGCAGCTCGAAGAGGTAGGTCAGGCCGTCGGGCGAGCGCTCGTACCTGGCGGCCAGCAGCGGCAGCATGGCGCCGGTGGTGTCCTCCTGGAGGAGGGCGTCGTACACGTAGCTCATCAGCGTGAACCCGGCGACCCCGACGTAGGCGAAGGGCGTGGGATACCCGACGTCGCCGGCGCCCGGCATCCGGATGGTGGGCCGGGGTACGGGCGACGTGAGGCTGGCCGAGGGGTATCTCACCCCCGAGGTCGCGCTGTCCGACGCCTTCACACACGAGAGGACCGTGAGGGCCCCCGCCGCGCTCAGGCCGGTGCGCAGGAACGTGCGCCGGTCGATCAGTCGGACGACATCCGGGCGATCTGGGCCTGGCACTCGGCGCGCGTGCCCGAGACGACCGTGTCCCGCCACCCGGCGGACAGCTTCTCGGCCACCGGCACGATGGAGAACTGCTCCTCGTGGTTGACGACCACCTTGTGGGTGCCCTTGGCCCGGCTGGGCGGCGACGGAGGAGCGGGACGAGGCTTCGGCTCGGGCATGGTGAGAAGTAGTTTCGACCCTCGTGGCCAGCGTGGCAACCCGTTCCGGTTCCGGCGATGCCTCTGCACTCCTCGAACGGCTCCTGCCGCCGACGGTCGCGGGCGTGATCACCCGCATCGACGACGCCATGCCGTCACCGGATCCCACCGAGGCAGCCCTGGTGACCTCCGCCGTTGCCCGGCGCCGGCACGAGTTCCTGGTGGGGCGGGCCTGTGCCCACTCCGTCCTCGCCGCTCTCGGCCGCGACGACGGGCCGATCGGGGTCGGCTCCCGCCGCCAGCCCCTGTGGCCGGACGGGGTCGTGGGCAGCATCGCCCACGGTGGTGACTGGGCCGGTGCCGTGGTCGCCCGGGAGCCCGACGCCGCCGGCCTGGGCCTCGACATCGAGCGCCTGGAGCCGCCCCTGGCCCCCGACGTGGAGGCTCTCGTGCTGTCCCGCGCCGAGAAGGCACGCCTGCCCGCGGATCCCCGCGCCTCCAAGGTGATCTTCATGGCCAAGGAGTGCGTGTACAAGGCGCTGTTCCCGGCCACGGGATGGGCCCTCGAGTTCTCTGACGTGCAGGTCGATCTCGACCTGGATGGCGGGCGGTGGCGGGCCGATCTCGTCGGACGGCCCGGTCCGGAACTGTCCGGCCGCTTCGAGGTGGCCGACGGCCACGCCTTCACCGCCGTTCTTTACGCGACTTCCAACACTGGTTGTTAGAAATCGCGTAAAGAACGGTGGGGTTGGGGACTACGGCTGGAGGCGATCGGGGCCGCGGTGGAGATAGGTCACCTCGCGCACGTCGTCGACGCCCAGGATGCTCATGAGGAACCGGGTGAGGCCGAGGCCGAAACCGCCGTGGGGCGGGCAGCCGTACTTGAAGAAGTCGAGGTAGTACCCGACAATGTCCATCGACACGCCCTTGACCTGGGCCTGATCCACCAGCCGGTCGTACCGGTGCTCGCGCTGGGCGCCCGTGGTGATCTCCAGGCCCTTCCACAACAGGTCGAAGCTCTTGTCCCGGCTCGGGTCGTGCTCCAGGCGCATGTGGTAGAAGGCCCGCACCTCTTCGGGGTACTCGGTGAGGAACACGAACTCGTGGCCCGTCCGCCGGGCCATGTGCTCGGCCACGATGCGCTCGCCGGCGGGGTCGAGGTCGCCCTCCTTGCGTCCGGTCACCTGATGGCCGGCGGCGGCGAGGATCTCGTGGGCCTGGGCCAGCGTGAGCCGGGGGAAGGGGACCTCGGGCACCACCACGTCGACCCCGAACTCCCGCTTGACGTCGTCGCCGTGCTCGTCGGCCACCGCGGTGATCACCCGGTGCAGCCACGTCTCCTCGAAGGCCATGACGTCGGTGTGCGAGTCGATCCACGACATCTCCACGTCGACGCTGGTGAACTCGGTGGCGTGGCGCGGCGTGGCGTCGGGCTGGGCCCGGAAGGCCGGTCCCACCTCGAAGATGCGGTCGAACCCGGCGGCCATGGCCATCTGCTTGGAGAACTGGGGCGACTGGGCCAGGTAGGCGGAGCGGTCGAAGTAGCCGACGGTGAACAGCTCGACACCCGACTGGTTGGGGGTGGGCCGGAGCTTGGGGGTGTGCAGCTCGAGGAAGCCATGGTCGCGCCAGTGCTCGCGCATCACCCGCTCCGCAGTGGTCTGCACCTCGAACACCAACCGGTTCCGGGGGCGGCGCAGGTCGAGGAACCGCCAGTCGAGACGGTCGGCGAGGGGCGACGTGTCGTCGATCGGCAGCTCGGCCGCCGCCGGCCCGGCCACGTGCAGCTTGTCGACGTCGACCTCCAGGCCTCCCTCGGTGTCGACCACCCGACCGACCACCTCGAGGGCCGAGCCCACGGCTGCCGTGGCCAGGCTGTCGGCGGCCAGATCGCCGGCGCCGGCTGCTGTCCCCCGTCCAGAGGGCCCCTCGGGCCCTGGGGCTCGGCGCACCAGCGTCACCACGCCGGAGACGTCGCGCAGGGCGCGGCCGTCGTCACCGGACCGGGCCTCCAGCAACCCGCACACCCGCACCCTCGTCCCCACAGCCGAGCCCAGGTCGCCGATCATCGTGCGCGCCATCCGGGTCATCCCGCGCCCTCGACGGCTCTGGCCCGGTCGACGAGGGCGGCCACCTCGGCCGCGGTGGACGCGTCGAACACGGCGGTGACGGGGAGGTCGATGCCGAACACGTCGTTGACCCGGGCCACGATCTGGGCCGCGGCCAGCGAATGACCGCCGTGGTCGAAGAAGTCGTCGTCGACCCCGATGGGGCGCCGGTCGAGGACCTCCTCCCACACGGCCACGACCGCGGCCTCGGTGGGCGTGCGGGCGGCCGTCACCGCAGCAGTGCCGGCAGCCTCGGTGGGCGTGCCCACGCCCGCAACCCAGTCGCGGAGCTCACGCTTGAGGAACTTGCCGGTGATGGTAAGAGGCAGGTCGCCCACCACAAACACATTGCGTGGGG
>JBPCJV010000314.1:0-4771 GCA_051004925.1 Acidimicrobiales bacterium
CCCGCGGCCTGCCTGGGACGCGAAACGTCCCGGGAACAAGCGCGTTTCGCGTACCATAACCCTTCGCTGTCGCAGCCTCGCGCTGAGATGGTGCCCGTGGACGAGAGTGAACTCGACCGGCGGCTGCGGGTGCTCGCCGAGGACCAACACAGCATCGTCTCGTGGCGGCAGGCACGATCGCTCGGTGCATCGCGAGCGGCAATGGGGAGACGATCGCTGTCTGTGGACTGGGATGCCGTTACGCCTCGGGTGCTTCGACTGCAAGGGTCGGTTGCCACCTTCGAGCAGCGGTGCATCGCCGCCGCGTTCGACGCTGGTCCACAGGTGGTCGTCTCCCACCACTCGGCCGCCCGGCTCTGGCGCCTTCCCGGTTTCGTCGACGAGCAGGTCCATCTGAGTCGGGCCCGGCAAGGAGGCACGCACCGCGCCACTGGACTCGGCGTCCTCCACGCACCTCGCTCGCTGCCGGCATTGCACATCACGACCACATCGGGCGTCCCCGTCACAACCGTGGCGCGGACCTTGTTCGACATGGCCGGGGTCATCCACGCGGGCCGGCTGGAGCGGGCGCTCGACAATGCCCTCGCCCGGCGCTTCACCACGATCGCCGCCGTACGCCGGGTCACCGGCGAGCTGGCCAAGCGCGGACGGGCGGGAAGCACGGTGATGCGGACCCTCCTCGCCGAGCGGGGTGCGGCCTACGTCGCCCCCGAGAGCGGGCTGGAGGCGCGGTTCCTCGCCCTCTTGCGGGCGAGCGGCCTTCCCGACCCCGTGCGGCAGCACAACGTCGGGGGCGACCGGTGGGTGGGTCGGGTCGACTTCGCCTATCCCGAGGCTCGGCTCCTCATCGAGGTGGACAGCGCCGTCTACCACACGACCAAGCTCGACCGGGAGGCCGACCGTCGCCGCGACGCCGCCCTGGCCGATGCCGGCTATCGCGTCGTCCGCATCACCGACGACCAGGTGTGGTTCCGGCCCCGGGAGGCGGTCGCCACCGTCCGCAGCGCCCTCAGCGCCGCCGCCGCGTGACGTTCGAAGGAAGGGCCTGGGGTGCGCTTACCATGGCGGGATGCCCCGGGAGGTCCTTCATTGGGCCCACCTCTACTCCGAAGTCGTCACCTCAGGCCTGTGCACCGGCTGCGCGGGGTGCGTGGTCGCGTGTCCCCACGACGTGCTCGGCTACGACGACGGTGAGGGCGTGTACAAGCCCTTCCACCTGGAAGAAGAGGGCGGCCCCGGCGGGTGCGGCCACGGCGACCGGGGGTGCACGTCGTGCACCAGGGCCTGCCCCAGCTTCCGCGCCTGGGAGCCCGACATCGACACCCACCTGTTCGGGCGTCCCCGCCGCACCGAGGAGGTCGACGGGATCTCCAAGGACATCATCCTCGCCCGCGCCACCGACCCGGAGATCCAGAGCAAGGGCCAGGACGGGGGGCTGGTGTCGGCCATCCTGCTGTGGGCCATGGACCACGGCTACGTCGACGCTGCCCTCGTGTCGTACCTCGAGGGCGACGGCACCAGCTGGAAAGCCATCCCGGGCGTGGCCCGCACCCGTGAGGAGGTGCTGGCCGCGGCCGGGAGCCGGTACACCTACTCGGCCAACACCATGGCCTACGCCGAGGCCGTGGCCGGCGGGGCCGAGAAGCTCGCGCTCGTGGGAATGAGCTGCCAGTCGTCGGTACCGCCGGTGATGAGCGTGCGCAAGGCGGGCAAGCCCGCCCGCCGCTTCGCCCTCAACATCGGGCTGCTGTGCTCGAAGACCTTCGACGACGCCATCTTCGAGGAGCTGTTCGAGGCAAAGTACGGCCTGCGCAAGCAGGCCATGGTCAAGATGAACATCAAGGGCAAGTTCCAGATCTGGATGCGCGACGGCAGCTTCCACGAGGTGCCACTGAAGGAGTGCCACGCCTGGACCCGCGAGGGCTGCAAGCAGTGCCCCGACTTCGCGGCCGAGCACGCCGACATCTCCACCGGCGGCATCGGGGCCTTCGGCGACTGGACGCTCACGATCGTGCGCACCGACCTGGGCCGGGAGATCATCGTCGAGATGCTGCAGGAGGGGGCCATCGAGGGCCGCCCCGGTGACGACGACCCCGGAGCCATCGCCCTGCTGCGCAAGTTGTCCACCAACCAGCGCAAGCGCTGGCCGGACACCGCCGTGTCGGGCCCGCAGCTGATCCCACCGCCCAAGCCCAAGCCTCCCGCCGCCGACACGTCTCCGCCACCCGGACCTGAACCGGAGCGCGCCCCCAGCCCGGCCTGAGTCAGATGCCGGTGTGGGCCTCGATGCGGCCGCTGGCCACAGCCGAGCGCAGGACCTCGTAGTCGCGTTCGTTCTGGTCGGCGTAGTCGACGGCGAACTGTCCCAGCGCCCGGTCGAAGCGGTCGGCTGACCCGAGGTAGCCGCTGATGCCCGCCGGGTCGCCGCTGCGGGCGTGGGATCGGGCCAGCGACCAGCCGCAGAGCCCGCCGTAGCACGCCAGGTCGTCCGGGGTCATGCGCTCGACGTCGAAGGAACCCTTCATGTCCCGGAGCTGGCGGATGTAGAAGTGGCGGGCCGTGAACGGGGCGCGGGTCCACCCGAGGAAGATGTCGGGGAAGGCCTGCATCAGCCGCTGGCCTACCACCACCCTCTGGCCATGGTGCGCATACGGACCCGGCCCCAGGTACGGAGACAGCACGGAGGGCAACGCCTCCTTCACCTGGAGGAACAACGGGTCCTCGCCTTCGCCGGCACCGTCACCGTGGAACAGCCCGATGTAGCACCGGGTTCCGACGCTTCCGACCCCGACCACCTTCATGGCCAGGTCGCTGAGCGTGTACGTGCCTATGAGGTACCGCCGCTCCTCGGGGAGCGTCTCCAGGTAGTGCGAGACGATGGCGTCCAACTGCGGCCCGACGTCGGGGTGCTCGTCGACCCGGACGATGAGCGGCGGGTCATGGCGGATCCGGTGACGACCGTCGATCACCTCGGTGAGCTTGAGCAGCGCCTGGATGCTGTCGTGGAGCCGGGCCTTGCGGGTGGCCCGCTGCGCCGTCTCATGCGCCGGGCCCGCGTGTGGTGCCGGGCGGGGACCCGCAACGGACACCCCGTGGGCTAGGGCGCGGTGCTTCGGGCGCCGCTTCTGGTCGGCGAAGAGCTTCTCGATCATGCCCACGTCGACCGTGGAGTACCAGACGTCGAGGCGGCGCATGTTCGCGTAGGTGTCGAGGCGCTCGCGGTAGGCGCGTCCGGACGCCTCGGCCGCGGCCCGGGCGTCGTCGTCGTTCATGCCGACGCCTCGCCCGGCCACGGCGAGGCTCGCCGCCAACCGCTTGAGGTCCCACTCCCACGGGCCGCGCAGCGTCTCGTCGAAGTCGTTGACTCCGAACACGAGTCGTCGCTCGGCCGTGGCGTACAGGCCGAAGTTCAGGAGATGGGCGTCGCCGCAGAGCTGGACCTCCAGTCCCGTCGTCGCCGTCGTGGAGAGGTCGGAGGCCATCACCGCCGCCGCGCCTCGAAAGAAGGTGAACGGCGACGAGAGCATGCGACCCCAGCGGATCGGCACCAGCTCCGGCACCCGGGTCTCGTTCTGGGCTTCGAGGATCGATAGCGGGTCCGGACGGGAGGGCGACGCCGTGAACCCGGCGTGAGCCGATCTGGGAAGCGAGTCTCGAAGCCGGCGGCCGGCGCGCCGCCGTTGGGCGGGCGGCACCGGGAGCGGCCGTCCCGACGGCGTCATCGCCGCCTCCGGCACGTCGACCTCACCCAGCACGATCGGGGCCTCGGTGCCGTCGGCGTTGGTCACCGCCGACTCGATCGAGGCCGTCATCGTGGCGCCCCGCGACGCTCGTCCTGGCTCGTCATCCGCGTCTCCCTCCGAGATCGGAGCCTACCGGTCCGGCCACAGCAGCTCCCGGGCCCGGGTGAAGACGGCGTCGAAGGCCGCCTCGGTCAGGGTGCCCGTGAAGGTGTTCTGCTGGCTGGGGTGGTACGAACACAGCAGGGTACGACCGTCGGGGAGGCGGTGCTCGGCCAGGTGGGCGAACGGCGGACGGGGACGCAGACCCAGCAACCGGGCCAGGGCATCGTGGGCGAACTTCCCCAGTACCACCACCACGCCGACGTCGGCGAGCACCGCCATCTCCCGGCCCAGGTACGGCAGGCATGTGTCGCGCTCGGCCGGGGTGGGGCGGTTGGCCGGCGGGGCGCAGCGCACGGCAGCGGACACCCATGCGCCCGTGAGGCACAGACCGTCGTCGGCCCGCTCGCTGGTGGGCTGGTTGGCGAAGCCCGCCCGCCACAGCGACCGGAAGACCCAGTCGCCGGACCGGTCGCCGGTGAAGACCCGCCCGGTGCGGTTTCCGCCGTGTGCCGCAGGAGCCAGGCCCACAACGAGCAGCCGGGCGGCGGGATCCCCGAAGCCGGGGACGGGCCGGCCCCAGTAGTCGTCGTCGCGAAAGGAGGCCCGCTTATGCACCGCCACCTCCTCGCGCCACGCCACCAGCCGGGGACAGGCCCGACACTCGACGACCTCGGCCTCGACGGCCTCGAGCGCGGCCGTGCGATCGCACAGATCGGCGCCGCCGGAATAGTCCGTGCCGCCGGATGAGTCCATACGGCCAGGGTAGGTTGGCCGCAGAGATGGCCCGCTCACCGGCGCCCCCCCGCCCGACCCTCGTCCTGTTCGTCCGCCACGGCCAGACGCCCACCACCGGCAAGGTCCTCCCCGGGGGCGGCCGGGGGATCGACCCCCACGACACAAGCCGATCCCAGGCGGGGAGCGTGGCC
>JBPCJV010000315.1:0-8586 GCA_051004925.1 Acidimicrobiales bacterium
AGCGCCTGGTGGTGGGCCTCGACGGGGCCACCGCGGCCGAGGTGGCCGCCTCGGTCAACACCGCGGCGTTCGACGCCGGGATGGTGCTGGTGGAGCTGAGCCCGCTACGGACGACGCTCGAAGACCGCTATCTCTCGATGGTGCACGGAGGTGCCCGATGACCAGGATGATCCACGCCGAGCTCATTCGCCTGCTCAGGCGCCGCACTGTCGTGGTGGCCGCCGCCGGAGCCCTGCTGTTCTCCGTCGTGGCCACCCTCACCGTGTTCTCGTCGGCCCGGACTTCGGGCGCCCCCTCCCGGCAGGGCGGCACCACGCTCGCCGCCCTCGCCGGCACCGGCGGCGGCACCGAGGCCTTCGCCGTCGGCGCCTCGTTCGTGGGTTTCCTCGTGTTCGTCATCTTCATCGCCCTCATGGCCGGCGAGTTCTCGGGCGGCACCTTCCGGGCCCTCCTTCTGCGCGACCCGCACCGGCGCCGGGTGATCGTCGGCAAGGTGGCCGGGATCTTCGTCGTGGCCGCCGCCGTGGTGGCCCTGGCCGCGGTGTTGACGTTCGCCCTGTCGCTGCTGCTCGCCCCGGGCAACGACGTGTCCACGTCGCAGTGGTTCTCGCTCGCCGGCGCGGGCGCCGCCCTGCGCGACTACGGCACCGTGCTGGCGGGCGTGGCCGGTTGGGCCGTCCTCGGCACCATGCTCGCGGTGATCTTCCGGTCGGTGCCCCTCGCCCTCGGCGTGGGCTTCGCCTGGGCCGGCCCGTTCGAGAACATCGTGGTCGATTCGTGGCAGGCCGGCTTCCGGTTCTTCCCTGGCCAGGTGCTGGCGTCGCTCATCCGGGGCGGCACCGTGGAGCTGGGCATGGGGCGGGCGGTGGTCACCGCCGCCCTCTATGCGAGCGTCGCTGTCGCCGCCACCCTGGTCCTCGTCTCCCGGCGGGACGTCACCGCCTGAGGCCGCCGCCGACGCCCACAGACCGGGTGGGCCCGAGCGGCCCTCTGAGCGGCGTGACGGTCGGGTCGGGCGTAGCTTGGCCCGAGTGGCATCCGGCCTGAAGTTCCGCATCTTCGGCATCCCCGTCCACGTCGACAACTCGTTCTGGGTGATCGCCGCCCTGCTCGGGTTCACCGGGGGCACGGTCGACATCATCGTCAGCTGGGTGGTCGTCGTGTTCGTGTCCGTCCTGCTGCACGAGCTGGGCCACGCCGTGGCCTTCCGCATCTACGGCCAGAAGCCGCGCGTCGAGCTTCTGGCCATGGGCGGTCTCACGTCGGGCTCGGCGCCCCTCACCGGGAGCCGTGACGTCGTCGTGAGCCTGGCCGGCCCCCTCACCGGCCTGCTCCTGCTCGGGGTCCCCGCCCTCCTGCTCCCCGACCAAGGTGGCAACTCCATTCTGGAGATCGTGCGGCGCGAGCTGCTGTTCGTGAACATCGCCTGGTCGGTGGTCAACCTCCTTCCCGTGCTGCCCCTCGACGGCGGCCAGGTGGCGGCGTCGGTGCTGCGGCGGTTCCGGGGCGAGCAGGGCCAGCTGCTGGCGTACAAGGTGTCGATCGTCACCGCCGGCGCCGCCGCCGTCTTCGCCTACCAGCAGCGGTACGTGTTCGGGGCGTTGTTCGCGGTGTTCTTCATCGCCCAGAACTACGGCTCGTTGCGTCAGGAGCGCCTGGCCCGCCAGCGCCGGCCCCTGGTGGCCGGTTACCAGGCCCTCATCGGCAACGACCTCGACGGCGCCGTGTCGGCGGCCGACGACGTGCTGGCGGCATCGTCGGCGCCGGTGCCCGAGGTGGCCGCCTCGGCGGTGGAGCTCAAGGCCTGGGCCCGGCTCTGCGCCGGCGACGTGGCCGCCGCCTCCGCCACCCTCGACGACATGCCGCGGGGTGTGGCCGCCAACGGCTTCCTCACCGGGTCGCTGGCCCTCGAGGCGGGCCACACGAGCGAGGCCCTGGACGCCTACGCCGAGGCCTTCGGTCGCACCCAGTCGGGACCCTGGAGCGTGATCGTGGCCGAGACCGTGGCCCGTGCCGGGCTGGTGGGCGAGCTCGGCGACCGGCTGCTGGTCACCCCGGCCGCCGGCGTCGAGGCCCTCGTCCACCTGCAATCTCACCTCCACGCCGCCGGGCGCTTCCCCGCGGCGGCCATGGTGGGGCAGCGGGCCTTCGAGGCCCACCCGGAGGACCCCGGCCACGTGGCCTACGACGTGGCCTGCAACTGGGCCCGGGCGGGCAAGCCCGACGACGCCCTCGACTGGCTGGAGCGGGCCGCCGACGCCGGTCTGTCGGATCCCGCCCTGGCCGACGACGACCCCGACCTCGCCCCGATCCGGCCCACCGCCCGCTACCACGCCATCGTGGGCCGGATGGGCAAGACACGCGACGACGGCGTCCCGCCCGCGCCGGCCCGGTAGTGGACCGTTTGTCGGGAGGGGCCGTCGGGGACACCCCTCTCTGTTTGTCGGGAGGGCCCGTCGGGGACACCCCTCCTGTGGAGACCGGCCCGTAGGTGCCCGACGTCAAGGAGCGGTCTCAGAACGCCGCGGAACGAGCGTCGCAGAGCACCTGGTTGGAGGGCCTGGCACGGGCGGGGCTGGCCACCCGTGGCGTGCTCTACCTGGTCGTGGCCGCCCTGGCCGTCCAGGTGGCGCGCGGCGAGGGCGACGAGCGGGCCGACAAGCAGGGCGTGCTGCAGGCGGTGGTGCGCCAGCCCCTTGGGCGCGTGCTCCTGCTGGTCATGGCCATCGGCCTCGGCGGCTACGCCCTGTGGCGCTTTGTCGAGGCCATCGTCGGCCCCGATGACGACGATGGCTCGACCAAGGCCAAGCTCAAGCGGGTCGGGTACGCGGCTCGAGGCCTGTTGTACACGGCGTTCCTAGTGAGTGCCGTCCAGCTGTTCATTTCGTCAGGCGACAAGGCCGGGGCCGAGTCGCAACCCGACTGGACGGCGCGGGTGCTGAACTGGCCGGGCGGCACCTGGCTGGTGGTGGCGACCGGGGTGGCGATCATCGCCGGGGGTGTGTACGTGGGCTGGCGGGGCCTGGCCACCAAGTTCCGTAAGCGCCTGAAGGCGGGCGAGATGAGCAGGGCGGAGCGGAGGTGGATCCTGGGTTTCGGTTCCGTCGGTATGGTCGCACGCATGATCGTGTTCGCCATGATCGGCGTGTTCCTCATCAGCGCCGCCCTTCAGCACGACCCCAACCAGGCGGTGGGCATCGACGGTGCCCTGAAACGACTGGCCGAGCGCTCCTACGGTCCCGTGCTGCTGGTGGTGGTGGCGCTCGGGCTGGCCGCCTACGGCGTGTACTCCCTGGCCGAGGCCCGGTTCCGCAGCGTCGGGTCGCATTGAGACCGCTCCGCCGGTTCGACCGGGCCTTCCACCGACGGACTCTTCCCGTGTCGCAGGGCGCAAGCCGAGCCCTCCTGCGCGTGAGCCGGGCCGCCGACAAGTCGTTGTTGTGGCTGGCCACGGCTGTGCTCCTGGCCGTCGGCGGTGACCGGTTCGGACGGCGGGCCGCCCTCAGGGGCCTGTTCGCCGTGGGGCTGGCATCGGCGCTGGCCAACGGCCCAATTAAGCTGCTGGCCGGCCGCCGCCGCCCGAAGTCGTCCCGCAGAGTCAGGCGCCTCCCGGGGACCCCGGTGACGACAGGAAGCTCCTTTCCCTCCGGGCATGCCGCCAGCGCCTTCGCCTTCGCTGCCGGCGCGAGCCAGGAGTTGCCGGGTCTGGCCGCGCCGTTGGCGGCCATTGCCGCGGTCGTGGGCTTCTCGCGGGTGCACGCCGGGGTGCACCACCCGTCCGACGTGGTCGCCGGTGTGGTCGTCGGCGTGGGCGCCGGCCTCGCCACCCGTCGTCTGTGGCCGGTAGCGCCCCACGAGCCGGCGACGGCGGACTTGGCCAGCGAGCGGCGCCCCGTTCCCCCCTCGCCCGAGGGTGACGGCCTGGTGATCGTGGTGAACCCGTCGGCCGGCTCCAGCGGGCGGGTGGCCGACGAACTGCGAGAGGCGTTGCCCGACGCCGAGGTCATCGAGCTGGAGGAGGGCGGCGATCTCATCGGCGCCCTGTCCGACGCCGCCGAACGCGGGTGTGCCATCGGCGTGGCCGGCGGCGACGGTTCGATCAACGCCGCGGCCGACATCGCCGTCAAGCGCGACGTCGCCCTGCTCGTCGTCCCTGCGGGAACCCTCAACCACTTCGCCCTGGCCCTCGGTGTGGCGTCGGTGGCCGACGCGGTCAAGGCTGTGCACGAAGGGCAGGCCGTGGCCGTCGACCGAGCCGTGATCGACGGACACAGTTTCGTCAACACCGCCAGCATCGGCGGCTACGTCGACCTCGTCGACGCCCGGGAGAAGCTCGAGGACAAGATCGGCAAGTGGCCGGCGGTGGTGGTCTCGCTGTGGACGGTGATGCGGCGCACCGAGCCGGTCGAGATGGAGATCGACGGCGAGCGCCGGCAGGTGTGGATGGTCTTCATCGGCAACTGCCGGTACGACCCGCCCGGCTTCGCCCCCAGCTGGCGGGGCCGCCTCGACGACGGCGAGCTCGACGTCCGCATCGTCGACGGCAGCCAACCGTGGGCGCGTGCGCGCCTCATCTTCTCGGTGCTGACGGGCCGGCTGGCGGCGTGCGGCGCCTACGAACAGCGCTTCACGAGCGAGGTCCACGTGAAGTCGCTGGGCGGCAAGCTGCGCCTGGCGCGCGACGGTGAGACCTTCGATGGCTCCGAGGAGTTCACCATCGCCAAGGCCGACGAACCCCTGCTGGTCTACGTCCCGGAGACGTGAGCGGACTGGGGGAGGTGTGGCGGCGGCGCCTCGACCCGGAGGAGCGGTACGGACTGCGCGTCACCCTGTTCGCCGCCGCTTTCCTGCTTGTGGCCGTCCCGTTCGGGATCCTGCTCGAGCAGGTGGTGCGCAACGGCTGGCTGGTGCGGGCCAACACCTCGGCCGCCCGGCACCTCCACAACCGGGTGGCGGACTCGCCCGACGCCGTGCAGGTGTTGAAGGTCGTCACCCAGCTCGGAGACCCGGTGTTGTTCTACGTGGTGGTGGCGGTGGCCGCGGTCGTGCTGCTGCGACGTCACCGGGCCCGCCTTGCCCTGTTCCTGGTGGTGACGACCGCGGTCGGCGGCCTGCTCGACACCGCGGTCAAGGTGGCCGTGAGCCGCTCGCGGCCTTCCCTCGTCGACCCGGTGGCGACGGCGGCCGGGAAGAGCTTCCCGTCCGGCCACGCCATGTCGTCGACCGTGGTCTACGGCGCCCTCCTGCTTGTGTTCCTGCCCTACGTCGCCCGGCGGTGGCGGCCAGCGGTGGTGGCCGGCGCCGTCGTGGTGGTGTTGGCCGTCGGTTTCACCCGGCTGGCGCTCGGGGTGCACTACATCAGCGACGTGCTGGGCGGCTACGTTCTCGGCCTGGCTTGGCTGGCGGCGTCGACCGCGGCCTTCAGCATCTGGCGGGTGGAGCGGGGCCGGCCACCGGTGGAACCGATGGAGGGTCTGGAGCCGGAGGCGGCCTCGCTGGGGTGACCGCTCCCAATAGGGAGTTGAGGGGCGAGACACAGGAGGACGAGAACGTGACCAGACGAGCGGCGGCTGCTCTCACCAGACGCCGACCTGCAAGGTCACGTCGCTGAACAGGACCCCGGTCATCCAAGACTGAGCGGCCCTACAGGCGCCCTTCCTTGCGCAGCGAGGACAGTGACCAGGCGCCGAAGGGGACCGGTAGCCAGAAGGTGACGAGGCGGAACGTCAGCACCGCGGCAACCGCCACCGCGTTGTCGACCCCCACAGAGATGAGGGCGCCGATGAGAAGGGCCTCGACGGCCCCGAGGCCACCGGGTGTGGGCGACGCCGACCCGACGGTGGAGCCCGTGAGGTACAGGAACCCGAGCAGGGCGACCGGGCTGGAGATGCTGAAGGCGCGGCAGCTGAGGACGAAGGCGGCGATGTACAGGCATGTGACGGCCACCTGGCTGCCGAAGAGCTGGATGGCCCGGGCGGGTGAGCGGAAGACCTGACCGAGGTTGCGGAAGGCCCCCACGATGGAAGGGAGCACCCGCTTGCGAAGCGCAGGAACGAACGCGATGAGACCGGCGGCGGCCAGCACCAGGCCGATGGCGAGCAGCACCTTGGGAAGGGCGTCTCCGGAGAAGTCGATGGGATCGGACTGGCCGGCGAGCACCGCGCACACCATCGTCACCAGCACGGGGACGATGACCCCGGCCAGCCCGCCGAGCCCGTAGGTTGCGGTGGCGGTCGTGAAGTCGGAGCCGGAGCGCTGGAGGTAGCGGATGGTGACCGCGGCCCCACCCAGACCCGCCGGCGCGAACCGGTTGGCGAAGCTGGCCGCCACTCGGGCCTTCATGGTGTGCCACAACCCGATGGACGCGACCGACGCCGCCCGCAACTCGGCTGCGTCGAAGACGTAGGTGCCGGCCGACGCGACCACGGCCAGGAAGACCAGCTCCCATCGCGCGTCGGCCAGGACGTCCTTGTTGTCCCAGAGGTCGCCCACCTCGGGGAGCAGGAGGTAGACCGAGAGGACGAGGACCACGACCTCGAGCACCTGGGCGAGATGCACCCGTTGGATCTTCTCCAGCTTCGGGTCGTCGATGCCGGCGGCGGTCGCCGCCGCCGTCCGCAGGTCGTCGAGAACGCCTGGCTGTTTCTTGAGTGCGGAGCGGGTGGCTCCGGACAGAGCCGCCGGTTGCAGGAACGGAACTGCGGCACCGACCGCCTCGGCGCCGAGCGCGGCCACGGCGGGGCCGAGTGCCCGCTCCACGCCGACGGTGCTCGCCAGCGACGCCAGCAGCTCCGAGACGTCCTGGTCCAGGCGTCGGCGGCTGGCGGCGTTCTCGGCGAACCCGAAGTCGATGAGCCAGGCCCGTCCTTCGGCATCGACCATCAGGTTGCCGAGTCGCAGGTCGCGGTGGGCGATCCCCGCTTCGCGGAGCAGAGCCACCTGGTTCCACATGTCGTCGACGGTCTCCGCGGAGATCTCATCGGCGGACACCCCATCGAGGCCGCGGGCGTCGACCCGGTCCTGTACCAGCACGGCGACCCCGGAGGCGATGGTCGCAGCCAGGCGCGGGCGCGGTGTCCGCACGCCCGCCTGGCCCGCGAGCAGGGCCACGTAGGCCTCGTGCTCGACGGCCGGCTTCGGGTGGAGGAAGGGCTCCTCGTCCTCGAGTCCCCGGTAGGTCAGGGAGCGGTACATCTTGAACAGCAGGTCGGCGTCGCGGTTCTCGTTGGTCACCTCCTTCATGAAGTAGGTCTGTCCGTCGTCGCCCGTCAGCACGTACGGAACCGATGCCCGGGCATCCGCCGACATGGGTCGGACGTCGCTGACCGGGAAGCCGTGCTCGGCCAGCCCCTCGGCGATCCGGCCCGAGCCGAGCCGGCGGCGGGGGGCGCCGAGGACGAGACGGGCCACCGACCCCGCCACCCAGCCGACCACGAACCCGCCCCAGAGGTCGATGACGTACGCCCGGCCGAGGAAGGCGAGGGCCAGCACGGCCAGCGCCGCCAGCGTCCAACCGAGGCGCTGCAGGGCCCGGTTGAGGAACGGAGCGCATGCGGCGATCGTGGCCACGCCCAAGGCCATGCCAACCGAGGGGAACGTGTCGACGGGAAAGCCGGCGGCGTCGCGTGGGGGCGGACCGAACCTCAGCAGGGCCCGCGAGTCACCGGCCAGCTCGGCGGCGAGCCAGGCCAACGCCAGGGCCACGGCCACACCGAGCACGACGGTGACGGCGCCGCGCCACTGTCGAAGCCCGAGCATGACCACCACGCCCACGAGCGGAAGGACGATGATCACGGTGACGATCACTGTGGCCGGCCTGCTCAGAAAGTGCGGCCACTCGTTGACGAACCGGAAGAACTGCTGCTGTACTACTCCGCCCGCCTCCGCCCTGGCGATGACCACGGCCACGAGCAGGAGGGCGGTGCCGATGACGACCCGCAGGGTGTCACTCGGATGCCGCTCGACCGGTCCGTGGCGGTCCGGCGGGCGGCGACGCGAGGCGGTGCCGTCGTCCGCGGGCGCCCTGGCCGTCACACTCATGTTCGAGTGCCCAACCGCCTACCCCCTTCTTGCCCCGCGGATGGTAATCCCCGTCTGATGCGCGCCGGGGCTTCGCGTCGCCGCCGCCGAAGGCCTAGCCGTAGCGCACGAGACCCCGTGGTGAGGGGACGAACCCGGCGGCCCGCAGCACCGGGGCCAGGGCCTCGTCGAAGCGCTCGACGGCCAGGCGGCGCATGCGCCCGCTGGTGACCAGGTCGTCGAGGGCGGCCACTGCCTGGTGCTCCCAGGTGCCGTCGAGCTCGCGGAGGGCGACCAGGCCCCTGGCCCCCCGCTCGACGTAGAGAGCACCTCCCTCGCCCACCAGCACGACGTAGGCCCCGGCCACCCGGCGCGGGCCGCTGACGGGCCAGGGCAGGGTGAGGCCGTAGACGTTGGCCGGGTCGGTGGCGGCCAGCACCACGGCTCCGCCCTCGCCCGGGCCGCCGGTGCCGCTGCGTTGGCGGCCGTCGCGCAGGCGGTCGACGGCGCCGGGCAGGGCGAACTGGGCCCCGCCCATGCCGGCCACGAAGTAGCCGCGGCGGACGC
>JBPCJV010000316.1:0-6057 GCA_051004925.1 Acidimicrobiales bacterium
CTCGTGGCCCAGCTCCGACATGAGCCGGTCGGCCGGCCCCTTGAGGGCGGCCCCGGCGACGATGGGAGAGATGGCGACGGTTTCCTCACGGCGGGCGGCCACCGCCTCCTCGAGGCCGGGCACGGCCAGGATCGGGGCTATGGACACCACCGGGTTCGACGGGGCGATCACGACCAGCGCGGCCGTCTCCAGTGCCTCCACCACGCCGGGACCGGGGGTGGCGGCGGCCGCTCCCGCGAAGCGGACCGACTCCACGACCACCGCGTGCCGTCGGGCCACGAAGTAGTCCTGGAACCCGATCTCGCCCTCGCCCTCCACGACCATGCGGGTCTCCACCCGGTCGTCGGTCATGGGCAGGAGCCGGCAGCGCAGACCCCACGCCCCGACGATCTCGGCCGTGACCTGGGACAGCGGCGCCCCCTCGGCGAGGCGCTGGGTGCGGTACAGGTGAGTGGCCAGGTCGCGGTCGCCCAGGCGGAACCAGGTGACCCCCGCCTCCGAGCCCTCGGGGGCACTCGTGCGGAACCGGCCGAGTGAATCCATCACCGTCCACGACTCGCCGGCCACGCCCCACCCCTGCTCGGGGTTGACCGCGCCGGCGAGGGCGTAGGTAACGGTGTCGAGGTCGGGGCTCACGTGCAGGCCGTGGAGGACGACGTCGTCCGCGGTGTTCACCACGGCCACGACCGACTCCGGGTCGACCACATTCACCAGGCCCTGGAGGAACCGGGAAGCGCCGACGCCACCGGCCAGGGTGACGATCACTCGGACACAGTGTTCGACGGACCGGTCACCTCGAACCAGCCTATCTGCGTCGGATCCTCCTCCGACCTCCGGCCGCGACGAGCCCGACGAGCACGACAACACCGGCGACGGCCACGAACCGCCCCACGTCCTCCGCCCGGTTGTGGAAGCGGAACTCGACGCGGTGGACGCCGGGGCCGACCACCACCCCGCGGAAGATGGCATCGGCCCGGAGCACCGGGACCTGGTTACCGTCGACGGTCGCCGTCCACCCCGGGTCCCAGTTGCCGCTGACCCGCAGAAAGCCACCCCCAGGGGCGTCCACGACCCACTCCTCGCCGTCGGTGCCCCGCACCCCTCCGGTGACCGTTCCCGGGGCGCCTTCCACCGGATCGTCGAGACCGACCACCGCGGCGGTGGCCGAAGGGTCCCAGCCGGGGTCGGCCACGGCGGCCCAGGCCCCGTCCGGGCTGGCGGGACGGGCGACGGGAACGACCACCGCCGGCCCCGGTGACGGCCGGCCGTACACCGTGGGCGTCCCCTCGTGGAGCACCGGGTAGGTCGGCGGTACGGCGACGCCGGGGTCGGCGAGGATCGTGCGCACGTCGAGGGCGTCGAGCAGAGGCGACAGGGCGAGGTCGCCGGCAGCCAGGGCAGGCACGGCGTTGAAGTCGCGGGCATAGGTGCCGTAGTCGTCGACGATGCGCCGGAAGCGGTCGTAGTCGCGGGGCAGGAGCACGGCCTGGCCGTCCACGTCCCCGCCTCCGTAGACCATTCCGAGGTTGGCGGCCAGGGGGGCGAAGCTGGTCCGCTCCCCCACCCGCGCCACCCGCCCACCCCGCTCCGCCACGATGGCGGCCGCGGGGACGTCCGGGTACGCAGTCGACGTGTCGACGCTCGGGTACCAGCGGGTGGTGTTCACACCCACCTCCACCGCCACGCAGATGGCGAGCGCCACGACCGCCGTCGTGGGGCGGCGCCGGGCCAGCCACCCGACCACCAGCACCACCCCCACCAGGGCCACCGCCTGCGCCGCCCGCCCGGCGAAGAACTGCCGGGGGGCGTCGGCGTGCGAGGCCTGCCAGGTGAACCAGGCCGCGACCGCGACGACCGAGACGGCGGCGGCCCCGGCCAGCGCCAGGCGCGACCGGCGGACCCCGGTGATGAGGTCGTCGAGGCCCAGCGCGGCCAGGGGGAGGGCGAGGGCGGGGACCACCGACAGCCAGCGGGCGGGCACCGCCCGGAAGCGGTCGTAGCCGGGAACCACGGCGTGGAGCAGGTGGTGAACCGGGGTGCTGTAGGCGAGCACGGCCACCATCGCCAGGCCGACGAGGAGGAGGATCCTCCCCCACTCCTCGGCCGTGCGGGGACCCCTCCTCCTGCATCCGCCGACGGCGGCGACGGCCAGGAGGAACCCGGTCACGCCCACGAAGGGCGAGTCCATGCGCAGCTCGTCGTTCGACCCGTACAGCACGCCGTCGGGCGGGCTGCCGGTGGCGTCGGGGACCACCACCCGGATCGCCTCGCTGCGGGGCACGGCACCGGCCGGCGGCCGCGGCTCGCGCGAGCGCAGGATGTCGTCGGTGCTCGTGAGGCTGGGCAGGAGCACGGGCGCGGCGAGGGCCAGACCGAGGGCAAGGGCCCCGGCCACCGCCCCGAGGCGGGGCAGGACCGAGCGCCGGTCGCCCCCCACGGAGAGGACGACGGCGAGGACCACGAGATAGGCCACGAGCACGACGGAGCCGTCGTAGACGTACTGCGGGTTGCCGCCGAGGAACCACAGCCCGCACACGCCGCCCAGCAGCGCCGCCCTGCGGGGCGAGGGGGCGACGACCAGGAGGTGTCCCGCGGCCAGCGCCCCCGGGAGCCAGACGAAACCGCCGAGGTGCACGAGGTGCAACGACCAGTGCACCCAGAACGCGGCGGTGAAGGCGAGCAGCCCGGCCACCCAGGCCGCCGGGCGCCGGGCGCCCAGCACCCGGGCGAAGGCGTAGGTGCCGAGGGCGCCGATCACCAGATGGACGAGGACGAACAGGTTGTAGGCGACGAACGGACCGGCCACCGCGGCCAGCCACGTCAACGGGTAGTAGAGGTTGAGGAACCCGTTGGGCGTGACCGCCACCCCGCCGAGGATGGCCGGGTTCCACTGCGGGAGGTGCCCCTCGTGGAGGGCCTGGCCGACGAAGTCCCACCAGGGGAAGAACTGGAAGGCGATGTCGGAGAGCAGGGGGTTGTGCCCGGCCGCGGCACCGGTCAGGGCCGAGAACGGGGTGACGATCGTGAGGAGATCGGCGGCCACCAGCGTGCGCCCCGGGCGGATCGACGGCAACAGGGCGACGACGCCGAACGCCAGGTAGGACAGGGCGACCGTCAGGCCGGGGCGACGGCGGGCAGCCCGGGCGAGGCGCACGGCCGCACCCTAGCCACCCACCTCGCTCCCTCTGCGGTTGATGGAAGGACGCGGAAATGTCGACAGGGTGCAAATGGCTTGGCAGACTGGCCCCCGTCCACTTCCCCGTGTGCGATCACTGACAGGCGCGCTCATGACTCAGGCTCCGCTTCGGGCCCTTCGACTTCTGCTGGCCCGGTTCCTTCCCGTCACCCTCGCGGCCAGCCTGTTCACGACCGGCCTGGTGACGGCCGACCTGACCACCGACGCCAAGGCGACGGTGTCCGACAAGGTCCAGACCCTCACCGACGGCGTGGCCGAGCCCGGGTTCACCCGCACCGCCGACACCGGCCAACCCACGCAACTCGTGGGCTTCGAGTGGGAGGGCAGGCAGGAGGGTGCGGTCGAGGTGCGGGCCCAGCAGGACGGGGCCTGGTCGGAATGGCTGCGGGTGGAGGGCGACCCCACCGAAGGTCCCGACGAGGATTCCCCCGAGCACCGCCAGAAGACGACGGCCGGCCCCGTCTGGGTGGGCCGCGACGTCCGCCAGGTCGAGACCCGGGTGGTCGAGGGGTCGCTGTCACAGGTCAAGCTCCACGCCCTGCGCTCGGAGGAGCCCAAGGCCTCCGGGGGCACGAAGCCGGCCGGAGCGGCCACTCAGCCCGCGATCGTCAGCCGCGCCGCGTGGGGGGCGGACGAGTCGTACCGGTCGTTGAACTCGGGCTACGGGTGCGCGTCGGCCTCCTACGCCCAGAGCGTCGAACTGGCCGTGGTCCACCACACCGCCAGCCCGACCAACTACACGCCGGCCGACTCGGCGCCGTACATGCGGGTGATCTACGACTTCCACACCCACACCAACGAATGGTGCGACATCGGCTACAACTTCGTCGTCGACCGGTTCGGCACCGTCTTCGAAGGTCGGTTCGGCGGCACGAACCGGGCCGTGGTCGGCGCCCACGCCCTGAACTTCAACACCGGCAGCACGGGCGTGGCCCTCCTCGGCACCTTCGGCACCGACGCCGTGCCGTCGCCCATGTACAACGGCTTGCGGAGCCTGCTGGCGTGGAAGCTGTCGATCCACGGCGTCAACCCCAGCGCCGTCATCTCGTTCAACGGCCGGACCCTGCCGACGGTGGTCGGCCATCGCGACGTCAATGCCACCGACTGTCCGGGCAACATGCCCCACTCCCTCCTGCCCCGACTCCGAAACGACCTGGCCGGCGCGGCCGCCCCGCTCCCGGCGCCGTTCCTCGTGCAGTCGGCGTTGAGCGCGCAGTTGATCGACGTGTCGGGCGGCTCACTCTCCCAGGGCGCCGGCGTCATCCAGTGGCCGCTCAACGGCGGCCTGAACCAGCAGTGGAGGTTCGCCGAGTTCGGCATCGGCAACGGTGTCTACAGCATCGTGTCGCGCCACAGCGGCCTGGTGCTCGACGTGAACGGCGGGTCCACCGACCCGGGCGCGGCCGTGATCCAGTGGCCCTGGAACGGCGGTGTCAACCAGCTGTGGTACGTCGCCTTCGTCGGGGAGCCGGTGGGCGGTACACGGCTGATGGTCGTCGTGTCGATGAGCAGCGGCCTGGTACTCGACCTCAACGGTGCCTCGATGACGCCCGGCGCCGAGCTCATCCAGTGGCCGTGGAACGGCGGCGCCAACCAGTTCTGGTGGCGCTACCCGCTCTGACCCCGGGAGGCCTGCCCCATGGCCGTGCAGCTCAACCACACCATCGTCGCCGCCACCGACCGTGACGCATCGGCCGCCTTCCTGGCCTCCATCCTGGGCCTGCCGGCGCCCACGCCGTTCGGCCCCTTCCTCGCCGTGGCGCTGGCCAACGACGTCACGCTCGACTTCATCGCCGCCGATGGCGACATCACCCCGCAGCACTACGCTTTCCTGATCAGCGAGCCGGAGTTCGACGAGATCTTCGGCCGCATCCAGGCGCGCGACCTGCCGTACTGGGCCGACCCCGGCCGGCGGCGGCACGGTCGCATCAACCACGACGACGGAGGCCGTGGCGTCTACTTCGAGGACCCCAGCGGCCACTTCCTCGAGATCATCACCCGGCCCTACGGCAGCAGCGACTGAGTCGGGCCTGCCCAGGCCGGCGCGCCCAGTGCAATGAGTTCCGGGCTGTGGCATCGTCGGGGACTATGCGCATCGTCATCAGTGAGTTCATGAGCCTCGACGGCGTCGTGCAGGCGCCCGGCGGGGCCGAGGAGGACACCGACGGCGGGTTCCAGCACGGCGGCTGGTCGATGCCGTTCTTCGACGAGGACGCCATGGGCCCGGCGTTCGACGAGGGGTCCAAACGGACCGACGCCCTGCTCTACGGCCGGCGCACCTGGCAGGTGATGGCGGGAGCGTGGCCCGACCGGGCCGGCGATCCCTTCGCCGACTGGATCAACGGCGTCCAGAAGTACGTCGTGTCGAACACGCTGTCCGAGTCGGACCTCACGTGGAAGCCGACGACGCTCATCCCCGGCGACAACGTGGTCGAGGCCGTCACCGCGCTCCGCGGGCAGCCCGGCCGAGACCTCAACGTCCTCGGAAGCGCCCAGCTCGTGCAGACGCTCCTCGCCGCCGACCTCGTCGACGAGCTCGCCCTCATGGTCGAGCCGATCGTGCTCGGCGGGGGCAAGCGAATCTGGCGGGACGACGGCGTGGCGCGCACCTTCGAACTGTTCTCGGTGAAGACGGCGAGCACCGGCGTGTAGATCTGCCGGTACCACCGGGTCAGTTAGTCCGCCCAGCGGCCGCGTCGCACGAGCTCGTTCTTGGCGCTACCCGCCATGCGAGCCGCCTCGAGGATGCGGTCGAGACCGGACCTTAATTTCAGAGGCGTCGAATCGAAGCCTCAGCTACATCGCTCTCGCGTGCGTGGTGGCACGTACGCCTTCACGGTGCTGGTAACCGATGAACGTGG
>JBPCJV010000317.1:0-3978 GCA_051004925.1 Acidimicrobiales bacterium
GCGGATGCTCTCCTCGGCTTCGCCCTCGCCGGCGAGGACGTAGGTGTTGGTCATGCGCACCATCGGGAGGTGCTGGTAGCTCTGGCGCCGGCCGTTCCCCGACGATTCCCGGTGCTCTTTGCGGGCCCGCAGGAAGTCCCACATGTAGTCGGTGAGGGCCCCCTCGGAGATGAGGGTGTTCCGTTGGGCGGGGTGGCCCTCGTCGTCGATGGCGTAGGTGCCCCATTCGCGGCCGTAGGTGCCGTCGTCGACGAGGGTGACCAGGGGGCTGGCGACCATCTCGCCCACCTTGCCCCGGAACACCGACGCGTCCTTGCCCACCAGGTCGGCCTCCAGGCCGTGCCCGCAGGCCTCGTGGAACAGCACCCCGCCGGCACCCTGGCGCAGCACCACGGGAAGGGTGCCGGTAGGCGCGGGCCGGGCCCGCAGCATGGCCAGGGCCCGACGGGCGGCGGTGCGGGCCACCTCGGCCACGTCGACCTCGTCGTACATCTCGAACCCGACCGTGGCCCCGGGGCCCTCGTACCCGGTCTGCATGCCGGTGTCGCCGGTGGCCACCGCCTGCACCATGAAGCGGGTGCGCACCTGGTCGTCGGTGGCGAGCAGGCCGTCGCTGTTGGCCACCAGGATCTGGCGGCGGGAGTCGCCGTAGGACACCGAGACCTGGGTGACCGCACCTCCCTCCGACCGGGCGGCGTCGTCGGCTCGCTGGAGGAGCTCGACCTTGGCCGCCTTGCCCACGTCGGAGGGCAGGATCCCCACCTCGGGCCGGGGGGTCTCGCGGCGGGTGAGGGCCACGTCGCGCACGCCCCCGCCGCCCACCCGGGCGGCGGATCCGGCGGCTTCGGCCGCCGCGGCCAGGCCCGCCTCGGTGAGGTCGGACGTGTGGGCGAACCCGGTGGTGTCGCCCCGTACGACCCGGATCCCGGCACCCCGGTCGCGCCCGGAGCTGAGCTGCTCCACCCGACCGTCGTCGAAGCGGGCCGCCGACGAGCGGCGGTCCTCGGCGAAGATCTCTGCGAAGTCCCCTCCTGTACGGAGGGCCACGCCGAGCACGCGCTGGGCGAGGCTGTCATCGATCATGTCCGCCAGCTCCCCGGCGAGGAGGGCCGAGGGCCCCGTGGACGCCTCATTCTACGGGACGGGCCGGCCCTCCGGTGCCCCCGAAGACCGGCCAGAACATCACCCGGGCCGGGAAGTTTGCCGTAGTCTGGGCCTTCTGACCGAGTCACGAAAAGACCATCGCCGGCCGTGGATGCTGGCCCTGCGGATCGGCGTGAGCGCCGCGATGCTGGCCCTGTTGCTGTCGCGCGTGCATCTTTCGTCGCTCCTGCCCGAACGCCAAGCCTCCACCATCCCCTGGCTGGTCGTCGCCCTGGTGGTGTGGATGGCGGCCGTGGCCCTGTCGGTCGTGCGCTGGCAGCGGGTGCTCGACGCCATCGACCATCCCGCCCCCGCCTCGGCGCTCACCTCGTACACCCTCGCCGGCCTGTTCGTGGCCAACTTCCTGCCCTCCACCATCGGCGGCGACGTCCTGCGCGTGGTCCGGCTCTCGGCCGACAACGGCGACGCGCCGGCGTCCTTCGCCTCAGTGGTGCTCGAACGCCTCACCGGCTTCGTCGTCCTGCCCATGATCACCCTGGCGGCCCTGGCCGTCGACCCGTCGCTCCTTGGCCTGGGAGCGGCCAGCAAGCTGGCCCTGGCCCTCTCGGTGGCCAGCCTGGTGGCCCTCGTCGCCATCCTCGCCGTGGCCGCCAGCACCCGCCTGGGCGGCCGCCTGGCAAACCACGAGAACTGGCCCCGCTTCGTCGGGGCCGTGCACCTGGGTATCGACCGGATCCGGCGCCGGCCGGCCGCGGCGGCCACCGTGATGGTCAGCTCCTTCGCCTACCAGCTCACGATCATCCTCGCCGCCTTCGCCGCCTCCCGGGCCCTGGGGCTCACCGTGGGACTGGTACCGCTGCTCGCCTTCGTCCCCGTGGTGGCCATCGCCCAGGTGCTGCCCATCTCGGTGGGCGGCCTGGGCCTGCGTGAAGGTGCGCTCGTGCTGCTCCTGGCCCCCCTCGGCGTGGGTGCGGCCAAGGCCACGGCCCTCGGGCTCCTGCTCTACGGGATCAACCTGGTGGTGAGCCTGCTCGGCGCGGCACCGTTCGCCATGTGGTCCCGGAACCCCCGGGTCATGGCGATGGCCGAGTGACGAAGGCCACGACCGGCGACATCGCCGACTCCGACGTCGTCGCCGAGGCCGACCGGGAGTACCGCGGGCGACCGCTGCGGTGGTGGAAGGAGGTGGCCGCGGCCACCGTCTTCTACATCGTCTACAGCTTCATCCGCAACATGCAGGGCTCGGCGTCGGTGTCCGACAACCTGGCCATGCGCAACGCCCGGCGGATCATCGACCTCGAGGAGCTCATGGGGCTCTACCACGAGCGGTCGATCCAGGAGGCCTTCCTCGATGCCGACCTGCTCATGTCGATCTGGAACCTGTTCTACGGCACCTTCCACTTCGTCGTCACCATCGGCGTGCTCGTGTTCCTGTTCCTCAAGTTCCCCAGCCGCTACCGACGGTGGCGCACCATCCTGGCCGCCACCACCGGCCTGGCGCTCGTCGGCTTCATCCTGTACCCGCTAATGCCGCCCCGGCTGATGCCCCCCTCCTACGGCTACGTCGACAGCCTCAAGGTGTACGGCAGCCTCTGGTCGTTCGACTCCGGCGCCATGAACAAGATCTCCAACCAGTTCGCGGCCATGCCCAGCCTCCACTTCGCCTGGTCCCTGTGGTGCGCGTGCGCCCTGGTCCCCGCCCTGAAGCGCACCTGGACCAAGGCGCTGGCCGTCCTGTACCCCGTTCTCACGCTGTTCCCCATCGTGATCACCGGCAACCACTTCGGGCTCGACGCCGCCGGCGGCGCCCTCGTCCTCGTCGGGGGCATGGCGATCTCGGCCACGGTTCCCGACGTGATGGCGCGTGTGCGCCGGCGCCGGTCGACCACGCCCGTCGGCGCCGCCTGAGCATGAGGGTGCTGCCGTGAAGGTGCTGTTGTGAGAGCGCGGTCGTGAAGGTGCTGCTGTGAGAGTCGTCGTCGTGGGTGCCGGTCTCGGCGGGCTCTCGGCCGCCTGCCAGCTCGTAGGCCGGGGCCACGAGGTGGTGGTCCTGGAGCGGGCCGACGTCCCCGGGGGGCGCGCCGGGCTCTGGGACGTGCAGGGCTACCGCTTCGACACCGGCCCGAGCGTGCTCACGATGACCGGGCTCATCGCCGATGCCTTCGCCGCCGCCGGTGCCGACATGGCCGACCACCTCGAGCTGATGCCCGTCGACCCGATGTACCGGGCCTGCTTCGCCGACGGCAGCGAGATCCGGGTGCGCCACGGGCGGGAGGCCATGACCGCGGAGATCCGCGACGCGTGCGGGCCGGAGGAGGCGGCGGCGTTCGGCCGGTTCTGCGACTGGCTCACCCAGCTCTACCGGCTGGAGCTGCCCAATTTCATCGACCGCAACTTCGACAACGTCTTCTCCATCGCCAAGCCGATGCGCCCGCTGCTGTCGCTCGTGCGCCTGGGTGGGTTCCGCAAGCTGGCGGGGGCGGTGAACCGCTACTTCGCCGACGAGCGCCTCCGTCGCCTCTTCTCGTTCCAGGCCATGTACGCCGGCCTGTCGCCCTTCGACGCCCTGGCCCTCTACTGCGTCATCACCTACATGGACACCGTCGAGGGCGTCTACTTCCCCACGGGGGGCATGCACGCCGTGCCCCGGGGCCTGGCCGCGGCGGCCACGGGCGCCGGCGTCGAGGTCCGGTACGGCGTCACCTTCGAGGCGGTGGTGCGCACGCCCTCGGGGGTCACCGGCGTGGCCCTGGCCGACGGCGAGACCGTGCGCGCCGACGCCGTGGTCCTCAACCCCGACCTGCCCGTCGCCTACCGCGAGCTGCTGGGCGGCCTGCCCGCCCCGCGGGTGGCCCGTAAGGGCAACTACTCGCC
>JBPCJV010000318.1:0-3010 GCA_051004925.1 Acidimicrobiales bacterium
CGGCTGCACGAACTCCTCGCGCACGGCGAGCGGGTGGGCCAGCTCGACGAGGGCGGTGGCCGACGGGTAGGCGGCGCCCGGGCCGCCCGACTCGGCGTGGGCCGCCTCGTCGAGAAGCTCCGGGTACCGCAGGGCGCCGTCGCCCACGAAGAGGCAGTCCTCGCCCGTGGCCACCAGCTCCGACGCCAGCTCCTCGGGCGTCCCCACGTTGTAGGCGGTCAGCCGTTGGGCCCCACCGGGCACCTGGCGGTAGAAGGCGTAGAAGAGCTCACCTCGACGGGCGTCGATCGACGCGACGATGAGTCGGCTGCTGTGGCGGACGGGGAAGGCCAGGAGGTCGAGGCTGGTCACCCCCACCACCGGCACCCGCAGGGTTTGAGCGAACGCCTTGGCCGCAGCCACGCCCACGCGCAGGCCGCTGAACAGACCCGGCCCGACGTCGACAGCCACCGCGCTGATCTCGTGGAGGCCGACCCCGGCGTGGCGCGACACGAAGTCGATCGACGGGACCAGGCTCTCGACGTGGCGGCGCCCGCGCGCGCCGTGGAAACTGGCCAGCACACCTTCCTGCCCACCGATGGCGCAGCCGACCTGGACAGTCGCCGTCTCGATGCCCAGGATCAGCACGGCCGGGGTCTCCTCATCCGTGGACGGCCCAGCGGCCGAGGCCAACGGCGAGGGCCTCCATCCTGGGCGCCCACGACGGGCCCAGAGCCTCGAAGGTCGCCGTGCGCTCGTCGTCGGCACCGCCCTGCTCGAGCCGCACCTCCAGGAAGTCGGCCGGGAGGGCGGGGGTGACCACGTCTCCCCACTCCACCACCGTGACACCGCCGGCGTCCACGATCTCGGCGATGCCCAGGTCGACCACCTCTTGGATGTGGTCGAGGCGGTAGACGTCGATGTGGGTCAGCGGCAGGCGCCCGGCATAGGAGCGCACGAGGACGAAGGCCGGGCTGGTGACGGCCTCCTCCACGCCGAGGCCGTGGGCCAGGCCCTGCGTGAAGGCCGTCTTGCCCGCACCGAGGTCGCCGGCGAGCACGACGAGGTCGCCCGGCCGCACGAACGTGGCCACCTCGGCGGCCATGGCCTTGGTGTCGTCGGCCGACTTGGTGAGACAGGCGATCATGTGGCGCGCGACAAGAGCTGCTTGGCCCGCACCAGATCGGCACGCATGTGTGCCACCGTCATGGCTCCTGATCGCAGCGCAGCCGCGGGGTGAAAAGTGGGCACCAGCATGCCGCGCCGGAACGGATACGCGCGGCCCCGCACGCGAGTGATGCCCTCGGCCGTGTCGAGCAGAAGCTTGGTGGCGAAGTTGCCGAGGGTGACCACCACGGCAGGGTCGATGAGCTCGATCTGGGATTCCAGCCACGGGCGGCAGGTTGCGATCTCGTCGGGCCGGGGGTCGCGGTTGCCGGGAGGGTGGCACTTGACCACGTTCCCTATGTAGAAGTTGTCGCGGGTGAGCCCCATCTCCTCCTGCACCAGGCGGTCGAGGAGCTGACCTGAGCGGCCGACGAAAGGCTCGCCCTGGAGGTCCTCCTGGGCACCCGGGCCCTCGCCCACGAACATGAGGTCGGCGTGGGAGTCACCCACACCGAACACCACGTTGGTGCGCCCGGCAGCCAGTGAGCACCGTGTGCACCCCGACGCCTGCCGCTCCACCTCGGCCAGCGATGGCATCCGCCAATGGTACCGCCGGCAGCCTGGTCTCAGATCGGGCCGGCGGGGCTGGACGAGGTGTATGTCCTCGGCACCCTGGGGCCGATCCCGCTGACGATCTCGTAGGCGATGGTGCCCACACGCCCGGCCCACTCCCAGGCGTCGATCGACTCGTCACCCTGGCGTCCGAGGAGCACGACCTCGTCGTCGGGCGACACGTCGTCTTCGCCGCAGTCGACGGTGAGCTGGTCCATGGTCACGCGCCCGGCGATCGGACGTCGCCGCCCCCGGATCAGCACCTCGCCGCCGGTGACGCCGAGGCGCCAGGGCACGCCGTCGGCGTAGCCGATCGGCACCGTGGCCACCACCGACGGGCGCGCTGTCCGGTAGCGCAGGCCGTAGGAGATCCCCTCCCCCGCCGCCACCCGCTTCACGTGCGACACCCGCGCGCACAGGGAGAGGGCAGGCCGGAGATCGACCCTCCCCGCCAGCGCCGGGGCCGGGGGGGCGCCGTACAGGGCGATGCCGCACCGGACCAGGTCGTGGCGCGTCCCGGGGTGGGCGATGCAGGCGGCCGAGTTGGCCGCGTGGAGCAGCGGCGGCAGGGCCCCCAGCGCCGCGAGGGCGGCGGCCACCTCCCCGGCCACGTCGCGGAACCGTGCGTCCTGGGTGGCGGTGAAGGGGTCGTCGGGGTCGTCGGCCACGGCGAAGTGGGTCCACAGGCCGGCGACGCGCAACTCGCCCCGCTCGGCCACGGCCCGCGCCACCGACACGGCGTCGGCCGGTGCGGCACCGACCCGGTGCATGCCGGTGTCGACCTTCACGTGGACGGCGAGGGGTCGTCGGTCCTCGGCGGCGACCACCGCCTTGGCCGCGGCCTCGACCCCGGCAGGGGTGTACACGGTGGGCGTGAGATCGAGGGCGTGGACGTCGGCCATGGCCGCGTGGGTCGGCTCCGACAGCACGAGGATCGGGGTGTCGACGCCCTCGGCCCGCAGGTGGGCACCCTCCTCGACCAAGGCCACGCCGAGCCACGAGGCGCCGCCGGCCACGGCCGCCCGGGCCGCCTCGACCGCCCCGTGGCCGTAGGCGCCGGCCTTGACCACCGCACACAGGCGGGCGGGGCCGGCCAGGCGGGCGAGAATCTCGGCGTTGCGCCGGACGGCCCCCAGGTCGACCTCGGCCCATACCGGCCGCCGGCCCGGCGGCACCGGCCGCCGGCCCAACGGCATGGCACTCGGCATGCCCCGAGCCTAAGCCGAGAGGCGAACCGGTCAGGTTTCGGGGGACCAAAGGGGACCAAAAACCCCCCGGAAAAAAAACCAGAGGGGAAAAAAAACCACCACCG
>JBPCJV010000319.1:0-5945 GCA_051004925.1 Acidimicrobiales bacterium
GACTACCCGGACACCGTTGGCGCCGGCGGCTACGAGACCTCGAATGAAGCGATCGAGGACCGGCAGCGTGCTTGTCGGGCCCTCGACCAGCACACCGGGACGCTCGGCCAGGGTGGCGACCAACCACCGCAGCGCCCGACGGGACCCGGCCGTCACGGCCAGGATACCGAGCACGGCCTCCTCGGGCAGGTCTGCTTCGACGGCCGCCACCGCCGCAACCACCTCCTGGCGCCATCGCTCCTCCTCGACGCCGCGCTGGTGTCGATCGCGGCAGCGCCCGCACCACCGGCGTTGCTCGGGGTCCCGACCGACCAGGCGGCCCTGCTGGCCGCATCGCTCGCACGTGCCGGTCTGGCGCGCCGCACAGCAGGCCGAGCAGATCCCGCCTTCGGGAGTCCGACCTCGAAGCGTCACCGTCCGTGCGCAGCGGGCACACCGCTGCGGCTCGGTCACGTGAGCTTGATCTCCGCCGGGCGCGGCACCTTGTTCCGGGCTCCCGTCGCCGGGGCGCCGCCGGTGCCGGTCGCTCTGGCCTTGGTCGTCTCCGCCACCGGCTCGATCAGATCCGACGGCCCGCAGCCCAGGATGTCGCACAGCGCCATCAGGGTGCGGAGGCTGAGCCGCTCGGGGGTCTGCACCACCAGCCGGTAGACCTGGGCCGCGGACAGCTCGATGCCGCGCTCGGCCAGGAGAGGCGCGAGGTCGGTGGTAGCGAACATGCCCTGTTGGGCCAGCAGCACCCTCAGGTTCCAGCGGTAGCCGAGCTTGCGCTTCATTGCCTCATCCTCACCGCTCGGTGTCCTCCTCCTCGAAGGCCCGGCGCAGGGCCCGCTCCAGCGCCTGATTCTTGTAGTCCGAGCTCACCGACGTGTAGATGGCCGTTGTCGACCCCCAGGCGTGGCCCACCTGCTGCTGGATGAAGAGGTGGTCGGCGCCTTCCTCGAGACTGTGGGTGACGTAGGAATGGCGCAGGCAGTGCGGGCGTAGCTCGGGGGCCAGGCCCATGGCGTCGCGGATGGCGACGAATCGGGCGCCCAGGTGTGACGGCGTGATCCGCTGGCCCCGCTCCGTCGGCCACAGCATGGGGCCGTTCGACGCCGCGTACTCCGGGCGGATCTCGTTGACCCACTGGGCCACCGCCTCCGCCGCCCACGCCATGCTTGTCAGCACGGTGCGCCGCTTCGGTGGCGTGCCCTTCGACGCCTTTCCATAGCGGACGGCCACGGCGCCGAACCGGCCGTACTGCGGCTGGGCCGGATTGGTGATCCAGTCGGATACATCGAGCATGGCCGCTTCCCGACGCCGCAGGCCCCAGGCGTAGATCACCTTGAACAGTACCGAGTCGCGGTAGGCGGCCAGCCAGCCCTTGCGGCCCGAATGGGCGGCGGCAGCCACGCGCTCGTCGCAGAAGGCGAAGAACTCCAGGGCCTCCTCCCGGGAGAAGGGCCGGTTGGTGGGCCGACCCTCGGTCTCGCTGCGGTGCACCGCCATGTTGCCCTCGTGGAACACCTGGGTCGGATGGGTGCCGAACCGCTGCAGGCACACGTCGGCCAGTCGTAGCGGAGGTCGCACAGGTAGGCGACGAACAGCGCCACCGTCTGCTGGTAGTTCCGCAGCGTGGCGTGCGAGAGCCCGGCGGCGACCATCGACGTCGACCACTCCTCCACATCCGCGCAGCTCCACCGCCACGGGTAGTCGTTGGTGAAGGCGGCGAACCGCTGCACTGTCAAACTCCGCTTCTCCATCGTGACCGGCGACAGACAGCGGGAGGTCTGTTGGGCAGCCCACCCCGCCAGCATTGCTTTCAGGACCGCCTCCTCGGGCTGCAGGAACTCGACTCCCGAGGCGAGGACGGCCCGCGCCGAGCCCGGCACCATCGGTCCACCCATTTGATCCGTCACGGCACGAACCCCACTCCGGAGGGCCTCTGCCTTCCTGCAAGGATCATTCATCAGATGAATGCCACAGTGGTGGATGCCAAGCGGGACAACAACATCCGCCTCGGGACCCTCGTCAGTCGGCGAGGAGGAGATGTCCGAGAATCACTAGCCGATAAGGGATAGCCAAGTCTCCGAATAGGCCAGTCAATGCAATATCGGCGGGTTCGCCCGCAACGTCATGTTGATCGCCTCCCAGCGACCCGAAGGCGTGACCCGGGTGGCTGGATACCGTCGTTGGCAGTCCCTCGGTCGCCAGGTCCGCAAGGGCGAGCAGGGCATCGCCATCCTGGCGCCGGTCTTGAGGGCGGCGATGGCCTGCGAGCGCAGGGCGATGGAGGCGGGCTGCGCTGCCGCCGCCCCCTCGATGTCGAAGTCGACCTTGGTCAGCCCGTACTTGTCGATGACGGCCTGGTACTGGTCGACCAGGGAGCCAACCGTCGTGCAGCTCTGGGCCAGCTCCAGACCGGAGGCACCGCCGAACGACACGATGACGTCACCGCCCGCCGCCCGCAGCTGGGCGATCGAGCCGGCCATGTAGTTGTCCGACAGCGGGATCACCCCGCCCCAAGCCGGCAGGCAGGTGCCCGAGCCGTTCACGATGAAGGCCAGGGTGAAGTTCTTCACGCCTGTCGACGACGAGACCGCCGGCAGGTCGACCGGGGGCCACAGGGTGACGTCGGCGTATGGCGCGAAGGTGCCGGTGCCAGTTCCCCCGCCGGGGATGGTGGTCGTCGTCGTCGTCGTGGTCGTGGTCGTGGTCGTCGTCGGCGGCTTGACAGTGGTCGTGGTGGTGGTCGGTTTGACCGTGGTCGTGGTCGCGTGCCACCGCCCGCGCACGGGCTCCCGTTCAGCAGGCAGCCGGTGGGGCGGCCAGGGTGGAGCTCAGCGCCACCTGGAACCCGAAGTCGACCGATGAGGACGGGAGAGTTGGGCCGGACCCCACTCAGGGGGCCGCTCGGGCCCACGCCAGGTGGTGCAGGGCGATCGCCGCAGCGGTGGCCACGTTGAGCGAGTCCACGCCGCCGGCCATGGCGATCCTGACCCGGCGGTCTGCCCCGGCCAGGGCCCCGTCCGACAGGCCTGGTCCCTCCGCTCCCACCAGCAGGGCCTGACGGCGACGGGTGCGCACTTCACGGACGTCGTCGGCGCCGGCCGACGGGGTGAGGGCCAGCACCTCGAAGCCGAGGGCCCGGAGGCGGGCGAGGTCGGCGGGCCAGTCAGAGGCGCGCGTGAACGGCATGTCGAGCACGTGGCCCACGGACACACGCGTCGACCGCCGGTAGAGCGGGTCGGCGGTCGTGGGGTCGAGCACGACGGCGTCGGCGCCGAAGGCGGCGGCGTTGCGGAACAGCGCCCCCAGGTTCTCGTGGTCGTTGACCCCCTCGATCAGCACGAGAAGGTCGGCAGTGCCGGCCACGGCGGTCAGGTCGGGGAGGGGCCGGCGGTCGGCCGAGGCCAGTGCTCCCCGGTGGAAGTTGAAGCCGCCGATGGCGTCGACCACGGACTGCTCGGCGAGGTAGACGGGCGCAGCACCGAGACCGCCCAGGTCGGGGTCGAGGGCCCGCAGCCCCCGGTCGGTCACGAGGAGCGAGCGCACCCGGTACGTCGAGCACAGCAGACGGCGCACGACGAGCGGCCCCTCCACGACGAAGAATCCCGGGTTCCCGTCGGGCGACGCCGACTCGCGTCGCCGCCGCGCGTCGGGGTCGCTCAGCCCGGCGAAGTCGGCGACCCGCTCATCGGCCGGGTCGTCGATGGGGACGATGGTGGCTACCGCCACATTCTGGCGCCGCTCAAGCTCGCCCGCCGGCGGGCCGATACCTCGGACGTGGTGAGCGAGCGGGTCCGGCCGTGATCGACCTCGAGCAGCTCGAGGCCGACCTGGACCTGGCTCTCGCCGACGAGCTTCGGGTGCCGCGACCCGCCACCGCCGCCCCGCCCGCCGCACCCGAAGCTCTGCCGGCAACTTCTCCGCCGGCGCCGGATCCTGCCCCGGCGCCGGCGGCTCCTCGCGTGCGCCGGCCCCGCTCAGAGGGCCGCTCGGGCCCAGTGCCCCGCTCCGAGGGCCGCTCGGGCCCAGTGCCCCGCTCAGAGGGCCGCTCGGGCCCAGTGCCCATCTCCTCTCTCGCCCCGCCCGAGACGGTCTGGGAGGAGATGGACATCGAGCAGCACGCCCGGTCGGTCGTCGACCTGGTCGGCCACGGGCTGCTGGCCGAGGCCGATCTCCACATCGCTGCCCACGCCGAGATGGCTCGTGGCGGCGAAGGACTCGACCGTCACGGGGACGCCCTCGCCTGGTCGGTCATGCGGGCCCTCTTGTCCGGTCGGGAGCGCGCCGCCCGGGCCGGCCTCGACGCGCTGCTGGCCCGGGGTGGAGGCTCCGACGGCCCGGGGTCGGCAGACGGCTACTGGCTCCAGCGCCTGTGGGTCGTCTTCACCTGGGGTGACGAGCACGAGAGGTACGCCCTGGTCGACCACTGCCGCGAGCGGGCGTGGTGCCACGAGGACATCGCCTGGAGGGGGCGGCTCACCCTGCTGCTGGCCCATCTGGGCCGCACCGACGAAGCCGTTCGGGAGCTCGACGCGACGACCGCCGCGCTGGCGTCCGCGCCTCCGACCGTCTCCCGGCTCGACCTCGCGACCGACCTCGTCGAGGCCGCTGCCCTCCTGGGCGACGGTCGCGGCCGTGAGGGTCTCTGCCAAGTCATGGCCTCGGCTGGTACGTCGACGGTGGTGGCGGGGCGGGCCTGGGTTTGCAAGGGCTCGGTCAGCCGCTACCAGGCGTTGGCGGCGGCCACCGCCGGTGACCACGGAGAGGCCGACCGGTGCTTCCGCGCTGCCGTCGAGGCCCACCGCCGCATGGGCGCCGATGCCCTCCTGGCCCGGACCCTTGACGAGTGGGGCCGCGGCCTGGCGACGCAGGACCCGGCTCGCAGCGCCCACCTCCTGCGGGAGAGCGCCGATCTGCAGCACCGGCTCGACATGACGCCCGCCGGCCCGGGCGAGATCGCCGACCTGGCGTCTTAGCCGGCCGTGCTTCTGCCGGCGGGCACCCGGCTCCTTCGGAAGGAGCCCCGAGCGAGCCGGGGCGGAGCGTAGGCGAGAACCAGGGCCTCGCCCGCCGCTGTCGGCGGGGACCCCGACCCCGCCGGCGCGCGTCGATCGCGAAGGCGCCGCTACCCGTAGTGGCAGGCGCACTGGCAGGAGTAGCCCTCCGCGGCCTCGCCCATCTCCGCCGCCCACCACTCCGTGCAGTCCTCGTGGTTGCCGCTGAGGCAGTTGGCACTGATGTTCTTCGACGCCAGGGCGGCGACGCCCACGCCCATGGCCACCAACGAGGTCACCGCGGCGACGGCCAGCCGGCTGCGGGCGGCATTGCGGCAGTCGCGGGCGGGCTTGATGAAGCCCAGACCCCGGTCCTCGTACTTGCCGGGCTTGCCGCCCAGCAACGGCGGCCCGCAGTTGACGGCGTCGGCGAAACGGAACGGGATGAGGGTGTAGCCGATGGCCAACAACAGGATGCCGAGTACGACGCCGGAGATGATCTTCTGTTCCTTGGTCAGGGGGATCACTGTCGGTTTCCTCGGGTCGGGGTGGCCGGGCGGACGGGACAGGGCCCGACCGGACATCGGAGCGGAGTGGCGGTCATCGGCGGGCCACGATCGCCTCGGCGATCTGCACGGCGTTCAGGGCTGCGCCCTTGCGGAGATTGTCTCCGGACACGAACAGGGCGAGCCCCGATGCCACTGCGGGGTCGCGGCGGATCCGTCCGACCAGCGAGGGGTCGGCGCCGGCCGCCTGCAGCGGCGTGGGAACGTCGACGACGGCCACACCCGGCGCGGTGGACAGGACCTCCGTCGCCCGCCGGGGCGACAGGGCCCGCTCGAACTCCACGTTGAGTGACAGCGAGTGGCCGGTGTACACGGGCACCCGCACACAGGTGCAGGACACGCCCAGCTCCGGCAGCTCGAGGATCTTTCGGCTCTCGTTGCGGAACTTGTGCTC
>JBPCJV010000320.1:0-4803 GCA_051004925.1 Acidimicrobiales bacterium
GGCTGCGATCCGAGGCGCGGGTGCGCGCCCGGGTGCTGCCCACCGCTCCCCGACCGAAAGTCGAGCGGCGTGAACGGCGACGCTCGAGCGGCCGCGAGCGCACCGAGCGACCGGAGCAAACCGATCGGCCCGACGAGGGTGCCCGCACGGCTCGGGCCGCATCCGACTCCCAAGCGGAACGTCCCCGCCGCGCCCGGTCGGCGTCTGCCTCCCGCACCGAGGGCCGCGCCGACACATCCCGCACCGAGGGCCGCTCGGGCCCAGGACCCCGCACCGAGGGCCGCTCGGGCCCAGGACCCACACAAGGAGCTCAGATGACCAGCGACCCACCTACCGTCGACGGCGGGGAGGTCGCGGAGACGTTCGTTCGTGGGCTCCTCGATGCCTTCGGGTCCACCTACACAATCGGGCGACAGGATCTGGGGGAGGATACCCAGGAGATCGCCGTCGAGGGTGACGGCCTGGGCCTGCTCATCGGCCCCGGCGGCCAGACCCTGTCGGCGGTCCAGGAGCTGACCAGGACGGTGGTCCAACGGCACGCCTCCGGCCATCACGGCTGGATCGTGGTCGACGTGGGCGGGTACCGGAAGCTGCGGCGTGAGTCCCTGGAGCGGTTCACCCGCGACGTCGCCGGCCAGGTGCTCGCCAGTGGTGTGCCCCGGGTGCTCGAAGCGATGCCAGCGGCTGATCGCAAGGTGATCCACGACACCGCCAACGCCATCGAGGGGGTCGCAACGACGTCGGAAGGCGAAGAGCCCCGGCGCCGCGTCGTGATCACGCCCGCAGCCGACGGCGAGTAGGAGTTCCGCCGCCGGCGACGGCGGCGGCGACAACGTGGACCCGGCGGACCTCGAGGCTCTTCTCCCGCTGCTCCTCGACGCTCAGTCTCTCGGGCTGGTGGGCCCCGGCGCCCTGGACCCGCATCTCGACCATCTCCGCGGCTTCGCCGAGGTCGTCGAGCGTGCCCCGGAACTGCCACACCGCTCAATGGACCGCTCGGGCCCCCCACCCTGCGCAGTGGGCCGCACGGGCCGAGGGGGTCCGGGCGGGACGGGTGCCGACGGCCTGCTGCTCGACCTTGGCAGCGGCGCCGGACTGCCGGGGTTGGGATTGGCGTTGCTGTGGCCCGACAGTCGCTGGTTGCTGGTGGACGGACGGGTGCGGAGCACGCGATTCCTCGCGGGGGCCGTCAGACGTCTGGGGTTGGGCGACCGCGTGAGTGTGGTGGGGGGTCGGGCCGAGGTTATCGCCCATGACCCGCATCACCGGGCGGCGATGGAACTCGTCGTCGCCCGCAGCGTGTCCTCGCCCGCGGTGGTGGCGGAGTGTGCCGCCGGCTTCCTGCGCCCGGGTGGAATGCTGGTGGTCAGCGAACCGCCGGACGCGTCCGAGCTGCGATGGGAGGCGGGGGCGCTGGCTCGGTTGGGGATGGGGCCGGTCAGGACGGTCGAGTCGAGCGGCGGGTTCCATTTCACGGTGGTGGAGCAGCAGGAAGCGTGCCCCGGACGGTACCCCCGCCGGACGGGGATCCCTTCGAAGCGGCCCTTGTTCTAGCTACGAGGCTCACCGCCGGGTCTTCACAAGTGGTGCCCGCCGGGTCCTGTCCCGTACGGGGCCCTCCACCCGGGCGGTGGGTCCCTCCCGTGCGGGCCACCCGACTCTCCCAACTGCCGACCCGCCTGCGCCCTCGCCGGGGGGATCGCACTGTTTCACGTGGAACACCCGCAGCAGCCAAGGCGCTGTGGTTGAGAGATTGTTTCACGTGAAACTGGGGAAAATACCTTGATCCTTGGGTCGAGCGTGGCAGACTGGTGAAGTGAGTAGCTGGGAGCGGGGTTGGGGTCAGCCGGTTGTGGCCGATCCTGACGAGCCGTTCGCCGACGAGGACAGGACGGGACCTTCTGCGGAGCCGGCTGACATCGGCGGCTCGGATGAGGGTTCGGGCGCCAGCGACGGCGACTCTCCGGTCGACCCGGCATCGCCGGTCGATGCGGAACTCGGGGATGAAGCTTCGATAGGTGACGGCGTGGCCTACCGGGCGGTCGCGCCCGACGGGCCTCCGGTTATCGACGAAGCGACCTCCGAGGCGACGTACGAGGGCGTTGCCCCAGAGACCGATACCGGCCCGGGCGATTCCGTCGGAGTGGGGGATGAGCGTGCCGAGGTGCTCATCGAGCCTGACGAGTCGCCGACCGACTCTCCCACTGAGTTTCGGGCCCCACGCATCGACCCGCTCCTGGACTCGATGACCGCGACAGATGCACCGGCGGCCGAGCCGGTGACGGTCCCCGCGCAGGCAAGCGCACCGGAGCCCGGGCCGGCGACGACGGGACGGGCCCGCCCCCTGCCCCGCACCTTCGCCATCGCCAACCAGAAGGGCGGCGTGGGAAAGACCACGACGGCGGTCAACCTCGGCGCCGGGTTCGCCGACCTCGGGTACCGGGTGCTGGTCATCGACCTCGACCCGCAGGGCAACGCCACGACCGGCCTGGGCATCGACGCACGGAACCTCGGCGCCTCCGTCTACGACGTCCTCCTAGCCGACCGTGCCCTCGAGGACGCCATCGAACCAACCGCCGTCCGGAACCTGTTCGTGGCGCCGGCCACTCTCGATCTGGCCGGAGCCGAGATCGAACTCGTTCCGGCGTTCAGCCGCGAGCTGAAGCTGCGCCGGGCGGTCGACGCGCTCGACGGCGAGTTCGACTTCACCCTCATCGACTGCCCCCCGTCGCTGGGCCTGCTGACCGTCAACGGGCTGGCCGCGGCCGACGAGGTCCTCGTGCCCGTGCAGTGCGAGTACTACGCCCTGGAGGGACTGGGGCAGCTTCTCCGTAACATCCAACTGGTGCAGAGCAACCTCAATCCCCGCCTGGAGCTGAGTACGATCGTCCTGACCATGTATGACGCCAGAACCAAGCTGTCCGATCAGGTGGCGAGCGAGGTCCGGTCCCACTTCGGGGCCCGGGTCTGCCGCAACATCGTCCCCCGCAGCGTCCGTCTGTCGGAGGCGCCGTCGTTCGGCCAGCCGATCATCGTGTTCGATCCCACCTCCCGAGGGGCGATCGCTTACCGGGAGCTGGCAAAGGAGGTGAGCGGTGGCGCGCCGAGGCGGGTTGGGTAGAGGCCTGGGCGCCCTCATTCCGCCCGGTACCGCGGAGGAGGTCACCACCGCCCTGCAGGAAATTCCAGTTTCTTCCATTTCGGCCAATCGGCGCCAGCCCCGGACGGCCTTCGACGAGGAGTCCCTGGCCTCCCTCACCGCGTCGGTGCGGGAGCTGGGAATTCTCCAGCCCGTGCTCGTTCGGGCGATTGGTCCGGGGTCCTACGAGCTGGTGGCGGGGGAGCGGCGGTGGCGGGCAGCCAAGCGAGCCGGACTCCAGGTGATGCCTGCGCTCGTACGCACCAGCGACGACGCCGCGTCTCTCGAGCAGGCCCTGGTCGAGAACCTGCAGCGCGAGGACCTCAACCCGATGGACGAGGCCGCCGCGTACCAGCAGCTCATCGAGGACTTCCACCTCACCCATGACGAGGTGGCGGCCCGCATGGGCAAGAGCCGGGCGACCATCACCAACACGCTGCGCCTCTTCCAGCTCCCGCCGTCGGTGCAGCGCCTGGTGGCCGACGGAAAGCTCACCGCCGGCCACGCCCGCGCTCTGCTGAGCTCGCCCGACCGGTCGTTCCAGGAGGTCCTCGCCAAACGCGCCGTCGCCGACGGTCTGTCGGTACGCGCGGTGGAGGACACGGCCCGCCGCCACGGTCACAACGGCCAGGACACTACGGAGAGTGGTGGTTCAACGACGGGTGGCACACGGCTGCGGCCTCCCGGACTGCTGGAGCTCGAAGAGCTGCTCTCTGCCCATCTGGAGACGAGCGTGAAGGTGCAGCTGGGCGCGGGCCGCGGTCGGGTGACCATCGAGTTCGCCGACCTCGAGGATCTGGAGCGGATCTACCGGGCTATGACGACCACGCCGCCCCAGCAGGCCTGACGCTTCAGCGCTTCATTATCCACAACTTCCCCTCAGCTGTGGATAAGAGGTGACTAGCCACCTGGCGGACCCACTCTGGGGCGGTCACCTCAAGGGGCCCCACCCCCGCTGACCTGCTCTTTCGCGGCGACCGGATAAGAAGTGGAATCTGCGCTCAGGGCCTCAGATGAACTCCTGAAGCTCCTGGAGAAGCTGGCCCTTGCCCTTGGCGCCGACGAGGCGCTTCTTGGCGACGCCGTCCTTGAACACGATCAGGGTCGGGATGCTCATCACCTCGAACCGGCGGGCGATGTTGGGGGCGTCGTCGACGTTGAGCTTGGCCACTCGCAGCTTCCCGGCGTTCTCGTCGGCGATCGCCTGCAGCACGGGAGCGACCATCCGACACGGACCGCACCATTCGGCCCAGAAGTCGACGACCAGGGGCACGTCGGATGACCCGACTTCCTCGTCGAAGGTCTCCTCGCTGAGATTGGTGACCGAACTCATGGGCCTTGCCCTCCTCTTGGCGGGGAACCGATGCGGTCCCGCATGTCTGTGTGGAACGTTCGCTGCCCGGCCCTCATTCCTGGCCTCCGGTGCCCTGCTTACTCGTCGACCTGGCTCTCCAGCCACCGCTCGGCGTCGATGGCGGCCATGCATCCCGAGCCGGCGGCGGTGACGGCCTGGCGGTACACGTGGTCCTGGACGTCGCCGCAGGCGAACACCCCTTCGACGTTGGTCTTCGCTCCGTCGTGGGTGCGCAGGTAGCCGGCCTCGTCCATGTCGAGGTGCCCGGCCAGGATGGCGGTGTTGGGCACGTGACCGATGGCGACGAACA
>JBPCJV010000321.1:0-4539 GCA_051004925.1 Acidimicrobiales bacterium
GTCTGGCCCGCCGGGCCCTGGTGCTCGTCCCCGCGGGCCTGGTGGAGCAGTGGCAGGAGGAGCTCGACCGCAAGTTCGCGCTGCCCTCGGTCGTGGCCCAGGCCCGGGGCTGGACACCGGTCGAGGCGGTGGCGGGCCGGAGCGGCCACCTGGGCGGGATGGGCGAGGAACCGATCGTGATCGCCTCCCTCGCGTCGGCCCGCCGCTCGCCCCTTCGCGATGCGATCACGAGCGGCCAGTGGGACTTGGTCGTCGTCGACGAGGCCCATCGGGTCCGGAACGCTCGCAGCGCCTCCGGTCGCCTGGCCCGCAGCCTGCGGAGTCGCCACCTGCTCCTCCTCACGGCCACGCCGGTGGAGAACCGTCTCGGCGATCTGCACGAGCTGGTCAGCCTGGTCCGCCCCGGCCACCTGGGCACGCCGGCCCAGTTCCGGGCCCGCCACGGCGGCGGCGCCGGGCCCGACCAGGCTCGCGATCTGGCCGCCCTGCGCACGCGGCTCGGCGACGTGATGGTGCGGCACCGCCGCAGCGAGGTGTCCCTCATGCTCCCCGGCCGCCTGGCTCACACCCGGCGCGTCGAGCCCGAGGCCGACGAGCGCGAGCTCTACGGCCTCGTCTCCGAGCGGGTGCGCCAGGAGGGCAGGGGGGCGTCGCCGTCAGTGGCCATGGGCCTGCGCATCGTCGCCCGCCTGGCGGGATCGAGCCCCCCGGCGCTGGCCGCCGGGCTCGAGAAGCGAGGGTGGGACTCCCTCGCGGCGCGGGCCCGCGACCTGGGCACCACCGCGAAGGCCCGAGCCCTGCTCGACGTGCTGGGGAGCCACCGGGCGCGGAAAGAGAAGGTGGTCGTGTTCACGGCCTTCCGTCACACGCTGGGGTTCCTGTCCAGTCTGCTGTCAGACGCCGGCCACGACGTGGCCGTCTACCACGGCGGCCTGAGTCGTCGGGAGAAGGAAGGCGCCGTTCAGTCGTTCTGCGAGACCGCCGAGGTGCTGGTCACCACCGAGGCGGCCGGCGAGGGCCGCAACCTCCAGTTCTGCCATGCCATGGTGAACTTCGACCTGCCGTGGAACCCCATGCAGATCGAGCAGCGCCTGGGCCGGATCCACCGCATCGGCCAGGAACACGACGTCGAGCTCACGAACCTGGTGGCTCGGGGGACCATCGAGGACCGCATCCTGGGAGTGCTCGAGGCCAAGATCAACCTGTTCGAACTGGTGGTGGGGGAGCTCGACATGATCCTGGGCCGGGTCGACGACGATCTCGACTTCGAGTCGTTCGTGTTCGCCGCCCACGTCGCCAGCACCGACGACGGTGAGTTCGCCCAACGCATGGAGGCCTTGGGCGACGACCTGGCGCGCGCCCGTACCGAGCACCTCGCCGGCCGGAGCCGCAACGACGACCTCGTCGACACGTCCGGGCCCGAAGCGCCGTGACGATCGTCGATCCCAGCCTGCGCTTCTGGATCCGCTATGCCGAGCAACGCGGTGCCCTGTCCGAGGACGCGGGGCCCGGCAGCGCCATCCTCGTTCTCCCCGAGACGCTCCAGCGGGCCCTTGACCTCCCCGAGGAGCTCGCCGTCACCGCCGACCCCGACGCCGCCCGCGAGGAAGGGGCGCTGCTACTGGTTCCCGGCCAACCGGTGCTCGACCGTGCCGCCGAGGTCGTGCTCACCGAGGGCGACGTCGGGGTGTCGTGGCTAGCGTGGCCGGCTTCGTCCCGTCCGTCCTGCGGTGTCCTGGTCGACGCCGCCCGCGACCAGATTCCGGTCGACCACGGACGCATCGACGCCGCCGGCAAGCCGGCCCCGGTGCTGTACCCGCTGCTGCGGGTAGGAGCGCTGTTGACCTACACGGTGTCGCTCGACCTCCGTTTCCAGGAGCGGGAGGAGGTGTGGGTCGATGCCCGCAACGGCGACGCCGTCGACGAGCGGGTACGACGCCTGGCGGCATCCGCGACCACCGAGTTGGCACCCTCGTCGACGCGGCGCCAGCAACCTGCCGACCTGGTGAGCGCCGTCGGCGCAGCCCATTCCCTGCTCGAAGTGCGGGCGGCCGATCGCCTGGGCCAGTTCGCCCGTCACGCCGGCGAGGCCCGCCGCCGCCAACTCGAGGCGGCCGAAGCGTACTACCACGACGCCTTGGCCTCGGTCGAGCGTCGGCGGACCACGGCCACTGCCGAGCGCCGGGCCCTCCTCGATGCCCAGGAGGAGGCCACCCGGGTCGAACGCTCCCGGCGCCTGGCCGAGATCGAGGCGACCTTCGCCCCTCGCCACGAGGTACGGCCGTTCCGGGCCCATCTCGTGCTGGTGCCCGCGCTCCAGGTTCCCGTCGACGTCCGCCGAGGGGGCCGCACCTACCCCTTCACGCTGGCGTGGTTGCTCGGGGCGGCCATGTTCGTCCCCCCGCGTTGTCCCGGCTGCGGGAGCGACCAGGTCCTCGTTGCCGGCCGCCAGGGGCTGGGTTGCCGTGCATGCCTGCCGGCTCCGTCGCCGGCTCCCGATGCTCGCGCCCGCGTCGCGGGTCTAGGGGAGGTAAAGGGGAACGCGGACTCCGCCGTATCCGTGTCCGTCCCGGAACCGCGAGCTGGCCCCAACCGGGCCGAACAGGCGTCCAGGTCGGCGCCGCCCTCGCGCCGGTCCCGGCCTCCGGCGTCCCGCACTGTGGGGCCCGGCCCCCGAGTCAGTGCCGCGACACCCCTGGGCGGTTACGAGAAGGTGGGCACACGGCTGGCTACCGACCTGTGGGGGGCGGCCCTGCGCGGCGAGCGGTGGCCGCGCAAGGGGAAGGGCATGGCACCCGAATCGCCATTCGCCGCCGCGGTCCGCCTGTTTGGCGTCCACGGCCCGGTGCGGGCGGTGGGGCTCGAGTCCGGGCGCTCGATCGTCGATCTCACGTCGGTCACCCTGAACCCGCCCGGGTCTCTCCTGTGTACGACCGGCCGGATCTGGACGGGTTCGGAGGTGTTCCCGTTCACCCTGCGCTGGGCCCTCGACGGCACCAAGCCCGTCGTGTCCGAGGTGTTGCCGTTCGTTGGCGCCGGCAACGATCAGTTGCCCCCGCTGGGCCGTCTCCACCCCGATGCCGCGGCCTTGCTCACGCAGGGGGCGCCGACCCCGCGGTTTGCCCTCGACCCGGTCGCGGCTGCCACCTGGGCGCTCGCCGTGGCCCCGCTGGGGCTGCCTGTGGTGCTGCGCTGCCTGGCTGCGTGGTGGCGCGTCTGCGACGAGGTCGACCAGGAACGCCACCCGTCGCCGGTGCTCGCCGCCGCCCTGGTTCGCGTCGTGGCCGCCCGGGCCGGAGCGAGGCGAGCGGCGCTGCCGATCGGCCTTGGCGTCGACGCCGCCGCTGTGGCCTCCGCCGCCCGGTTCCTCCAGTCCCGCCTCCACCTCACAAGCACGCGGCCCTGGTGAGCGGGCTCGAGGCCCTCTCCCTGTCGGTGGCCGCCACCCGCTCACGCGACTTCCGCTGACCCGTCGCAGGTGGGAGGCGGTCCACCACACCTCCGGCTCCCGCGTGCCAAGATCAAGGTGCCACGAGGAGGCGAATGCCCCAACCGGGACGACAACCGCGCTGCCATTGCGGCAGCGGCAAGAAAGCGAAGCGCTGCTGCGGCGATTCGTCGCGCCCGGTGGCCGCCGACCTGGCCAAGGCCGAGCTGGCCATGCTGGGCAACTCGCTGGCGCCGGGTCTCGCCCGCTTCGCCGATCCCGACCTCCACCGCCTGCTCGACCAGGTACCCGAGTTGGTGGCCCTCGATCCCTCGCTGGCGTGGTGCCTGCCCCGGCAGATCCCGCCCGAGGTCGAGCGGCTGCGGGCGGCCACCGACGACGTCGACCTCGATGCCGTCAAGCAGGCCCTGCCCGCCGCCGTCGCCGCCCTCGACGGTCCCGTCGGCCGGGCCCGGCTGGCCCATGCCGTGCTGGGGCTTCGCGACACCCGCCGCATCCGCCCCGAGCTGGCCGCCGCCGCGGTGGTCGACCTGGCCAGCGGGTCGCCACAGCTCGTCACCGCCAGCATCGTCGAGGCGGTCCGGGTCGACGGGGGCGCCCAGTCGGGTTCCGCCAACCTGATGCTCTCCCGCCTGACTTCCTGAACCTCGGGTCCGCCGTTTCGTCCCTCGACGCATGGGGCAGACAACGGGCCATGGATGCCATCGCGTTGCTGCGAAACGACCATCGGACCGTCGAGCGACTGTTCAAGCAGTTCGAGAAGGCGGGGCCGAACGCCCACAAGACCAAGCGTCAGGTGGCCGACCGCATCGTCGAGGAGCTCTCGGTGCACGCAGTCATCGAGGAGCAGGTGTTCTATCCCGCCGTGCGCGAGGCCGTCCCCGACGCCGAGGACGACGTGCTCGAGGGCCTGGAGGAGCACCACCTTGTGAAGTGGACCCTGGCCGAGGTCGAGACGATGGACCCCGAGCACGAGCGGTTCGTGCCGAAGATGACCGTCCTCATCGAAAACGTCCGCCACCACGTGGAGGAGGAGGAGGGCGAGCTCTTCCCCACCGTGCGGGAGGCCATGACCCGCAAGCAGCTGGCCG